>CAIVGK010000136.1 GCA_903905475.1 uncultured Burkholderiales bacterium
GGCCGACGGCACGATCGAGCCGGAGCGTGTCGATCGGGAATGGGCGCGCAACTCCGACACGCCGAAGGCCGGAACGAGAGCGAAGGCGGTCAAGGTCGCTACGCCGGAAGCCAGTGCGCCGACCAGCGATGGGCCGGCCGCGCTGCCATCGGGTGGTACGTCCTTGCTTCAGGCGCGCACCGTCAACGAGGTCGTCAAGGCACAGACCAACAAGGTTCGGCTGGCCCGATTGAAGGGCGAGTTGGTAGACCGGCCGCAGGCCATCGCCCACGTCTTCAAGTTGGCGCGCTCCGAACGTGATGCATGGCTTAACTGGCCCGCGCGGATCTCAGCACAGATGGCGGCCAAGCTGAATATCGATGCGCACACGATGCACGTCGCCCTTGAGGCAGCGGTACGTGAGCACCTGCAGGAGTTGGGCGAACTGCGCCCCCGGGTGGACTGATGCAGGATCTTGACTACGAAGGCGCGGCCGAGATTGAGCGCGCATGGCGTGAGGGGCTGACACCCGATCCGCTGCTTTCCGTGTCCGAGTGGTCGGATCGCCATCGCATGCTTTCCAGCAAGGCCTCGGCCGAGCCGGGGCGCTGGCGCACCAGCCGCACGCCGTACCTGAAAGCCATCATGGACTGCCTGTCGCCGACCTCGCCGATCGAACGCGTGGTGTTCATGAAGGCGGCGCAACTCGGCGCCACCGAAATGGGCTCGAACTGGATCGGCTACGTGATCCACCACGCGCCGGGGCCGATGATGGCCGTGTGGCCGACGGTGGAAATGGCCAAGCGCAACTCCAAGCAGCGGATCGACCCGCTGATCGAGGAGTCGGCCGCACTGGCAGAACTGATCGCCCCGGCGCGCTCGCGTGACTCGGGCAACACCATCCTGGCTAAGGAGTTCCGGGGCGGTGTGCTGGTGATGACCGGAGCCAACAGTGCGGTTGGTCTGCGGTCAATGCCGGTGCGGTATCTGTTCCTCGACGAGGTGGATGGCTACCCGCTGGACGTCGAGGGTGAGGGTGACGCGATCTCGCTGGCCGAAGCACGTACCCGTACCTTTGCGCGTCGCAAGATCTTCATCGTCTCGACACCAACGATCTCGGGGGCGAGTTCGATTGAGCGTGAGTACGAAGCCAGCGACCAACGCCGCTACTTCGTTCCGTGCCCGCACTGCTCGCACCGCCAGTGGTTGCGCTTTGAGCAACTGCGCTGGGCGAAAGGCGAGCCACAGACGGCTGCCTACATCTGCGAATCCTGCGACTCGCCCATCGAGGAGCATCACAAGACATGGATGCTGGAGCATGGCGAATGGCGGGCCATGACGCCCGAGAACAGCGCAAAGACGGCTGGATTCCACCTGTCGTCGCTGTATAGCCCGGTGGGCTGGCGGGGTTGGCAAGACGTCGCTGCCGCATGGGAAGGAGCCGTGAGCAAGGAGTCCGGATCAGCCTCTGCCATCAAGACATTCAAAAACACCGAGCTCGGTGAAACCTGGGTCGAGGAAGGTGAAGCCCCGGATTGGCAGAGGTTGATCGAGCGCCGTGAGGACTACCCATTGGGCACCGTGCCTGATGGCGGCATGCTTCTGGTCGGTGGTGCTGACGTACAGAAGGACCGAATCGAGGTGTCCGTTTGGGCCTTCGGTCGCGGCAAGGAATCCTGGCTGGTGGAGCACCGCGTGTTGATGGGCGATACGGTGCGCGACTCCGTCTGGAAGCAACTCGGGGGAGTGATTGCTGAGACCTGGACCCACGCATCAGGGGTCGAAATGCCGCTGGCCCGCTTCGCGCTCGACACCGGCTTTGCCACGCAGGAGGCCTACGCGTTTGTGCGCGCATGCCGAGATCCGCGCGTCATGCCAGTCAAGGGAGTCTCGCGCGGCGCGGCTCTCATCGGTACGCCGACGGCCGTGGACGTCACGTTGGGTGGAAGGAAGCTGCGGCGCGGCATCAAGGTCTTCACCGTGGCCGTGGGCATCGCCAAACTCGAGTTCTACAACAACCTGCGCAAGAGTGCGGACGTGAGCGAAGACGGGGTAACCACGGTCTATCCACCCGGGTTCGTGCACCTGCCCAAGATGGATGCCGAGTTCATCCAGCAGCTCTGTGCCGAGCAACTGATCACCCGCCGCGACCGCAACGGATTTCCGATCCGCGAGTGGCAAAAGATGCGCGAACGCAATGAAGCGCTCGACTGCTACGTGTACGCCCGGGCGGCCGCGTCGTCTGCAGGCCTGGAGCGATTTGAAGATCGCCACTGGCGAGAGCTGGAGCGTCAGCTGGGCTTGCGTCCGCCGGATGCACCCACGACCGAGCAACCCACTGAGGCCACCGATGAAGGTGGCCTCGGTGTTTCTGGAGTACCCAAACCGAGCCGGCCGACACGTCGTGTCATTCGCAGTCGCTGGTTGGGCTAGAGCCCGTGCGCCATGAGCCTGCAATCACAAATCAACAGCTTCGTGGCGCGTGTCGCCGAGCTATTCGAGCAGATCGACGCGCGCACCGGGCCGATGGATCGTCTCAGCACCTCGGCCAAGGGCGATCTCGTAGCGGCCATCAACGAGTTGGCCGCTCGCGAACCAACAGGTAGCAGCAGCGGCGTGGCGTATCTGCACACCCAGACGTCTACATCTGCCGCCTGGGTCATCAACCACAACCTCGGGCTGAGACCCGCCGTGTCGATTGTCGACAGCGGCGGCAACGAGATCGAGGCCGATGTGATGCACACGAGTGTGAACCAGCTCGTTATCCGATTCGCCATCCCGATTGCCGGGTTGGCACGACTGATTTGAAAGGAACACTGAATGTCCCGCAAGCAACTCTCCGACCTCGACTTTGGCGGCGTCGCCCGCATACGCAACCTGCCGTCGCCGGTCACCGCCGACGAACCGGCCCGCCTGGCCGACCTCAACTCGGCCGTGGAGGGGTTGGCATGGAAAGACTCCTGCCGAGTCGCGTCCCAGACCAACCTCAACCTTTCATCGCCAGGTGCTTCGATCGACGGCGTGACTATGACCGTGGGCGATCGCGCCCTGGTCAAAGCGCAGACGGTCGGCTCGGAGAACGGCATCTACATCTGGAATGGCGCGGCGGTCTCCATGACCCGTTCGCTGGATACCAATGCTGCGGCAGAGCTGGAACAGGCCGTCACCACGGTCGAGGAGGGCACGTCTGCCGGAACGAGCTGGCGGCAGTCTGTCGTCAACTTCGTGCTGGATACGGGCACGGTCACATGGATTCAGTTCGGATCGTCCGTCGGAGCCGCATCGGAGACCAGCTCCGGCATCGCGGAGATCGCCACGCAGGCGGAAACTGACACCGGAACAGACGACGCCCGGTTTGTCACGCCCCTGAAGCTCAACGCGTGGGCGAACAAGACCCGCCGCGCGCAAGCAACCATTGGCGACGGCACCAGCACGCAGTTCGACGTCAATCACAACTTCGCCACGCGCGATGTCGTCGTCCAGGTCTATCAGGCATCGGGCAACTACGAGCAGGTCAACTGTGACGTGTCGCTGCCCAGCACCAACAGCGCCCGGCTCAACTTCGCGGCGGCACCTGCAGCGAACGCCTATCGCGTCGTGGTGATGGGGTAATCGGTGAAGGATCTGGCCTACCGGGTCGTGCCGGTCGTATCGGCCTTGCCAGCGCCATCGAGTGGTCTGGCTGGTGTCATCGTGCGCCTCGCTGTCGACAACAAGCCCTATTGGTGCGACGGCACTGGCTGGGTTGACCTGGCGCTCCTGGTTGGTGCTGATGCTCGGCTGACGGTGGCACGCCTGACCGCTGACGTCACCAACAACACGACGACCTTGGCCAATGTGACCGGGTTGGCGATCGCCCTGGATGCAAACGCCACCTACGCCATCAATGCCAGGGTGATGTTTCAGTGCGCCGCGACAGGGACGGGCATCCGGTTCACGCAAACGGTCCCTGTCGGAGCCACTGTTGTCGCTCAATGGGCCACGCCGACATCGTTGACGGCCAACACGGTAGCTAATCAACGCACGGCGGACAGCGGTGCTGCCACCAACGGCATCGACGTCGCCAACACCAACAGCCTGGCCTGCGCCGACCTGCTGGTGATCACGGCGGCGGCGGCGGGCAGTCTGCAGATCCGCTTCGCCTCTGAGGTTGCTGCCTCGAATACGGTGGTGAAGGCCAGTAGCCACCTCATCGCACACAAGGTTTCCTGAGCATGGCTTACACGATTGAGCAACTGACGGCCCTCGAAGCTGCACTCGCCAAAGGCGAGAAACGCGTGAGCTTCGGCGACAAGACGGTCGAGTACCGATCGGTACAGGAACTGAAAGAAGCGATGCGCGCTGTCGAGCGTGGCCTTGCCGAGCAGGCTGCTGCCACCGGGCTTGTGCCGCCGCCCGCGCGGCAGGTGCGGGTCACCACGGGCAAAGGATTCTGATGCGGCTGTTCCAGAACATTCGCCGCAAGTTGTTCGGCGCAAGTCCCACCTATGACGGCGTTGGCGGTGGCCGACGATCGCTGGCCTGGATGGTGGGAAACCCCGGCGCGGTTGCCGCGCTGCTTCATACGCAGAACGAACTGCGGGCCAAGAGTCGTGATCTGGTGCGCCGCAATGCCTGGGCCAATGCGGCTCTGGAATCCTATGTGGCGAACGCCATCGGAACGGGCATCAAGCCGCAGTCGATGGTGCAGACC
>CAIVGK010000137.1 GCA_903905475.1 uncultured Burkholderiales bacterium
GCCTGGCCCACAACGTCTGAGCCGTCGTCCTGCGGCGTTTCATCGGGCCGGCGCAAGCGGCGCTCGCCGTGGCACGACACGGTCTTCTCGATCAGCGTGCTGCCGAGCTGGTGGCCTGATGGCTGGAACGGCATCTCGCGAGGCGGACCACACGAGCGGTGTGGTGGTGCCAGAATCTCGCGGCCCGGCTTCCGGGGGCTACCGCCAGAACTCCATGTCGCACGAGGCGCACTACAAACCCGTGGGCCGGCTCGACGGCACCACCTCCGCGGCGCACGGCAAGGCCATTCAGGAGTTACTGCGCGGCGAGGCCGACTCCATCACCATTGATCTGTCCGAGCTTGAATTCATCAGCAGCGCGGGTCTGCGCGTCTTGCTGTTGGCGGCCAAGGCGACCCTTGCCAAGGGGGGCAAGACGGTGCTGAGTTCGCCCAGGCCGCTGGTGGCCGAGGTGCTCAAGCTGAGCGGCTTCGACGCGATTGTTGTCATCCGCAACGGGCCGGCCGACGCCGTGCTCACACCGTCGGCGGGCAGCGTGGGCGCGAGCCCTGGCCGGCCCGAGTCTGCGCCCGCCCGGGCGCGGCGTCTCACGCTGGCCGAAGAGTTGCTGCTGCTGGCACTGGATGACGAGACCGGCGCCTTGGTGAAGCTCGCGCCGTACTCGCTCGAGCTGTCCCTGGCCGCGGCGCTGGTGATGGAGCTCACCCTGGAAGGGCGCATCGACACCGACCTCGAAAAGCTGTTTGTGGTGTCTGCCGAGCCGACGGGCCTGACGGTGCTGGACGAGGTGCTGGCCGAGATCTGTGCCGAGCCCGCACCGCAGCCGACCCGGTTCTGGCTGAGCCGGCTGTCGCGCAGCACGCCGGTGCACCCCGAGCGTATCGCCCGAAGTCTGGTGGACCAAGGCGTGCTGCGTCTGGTCGAGAAGCGGCTGCTGTGGGTGCTCAAGAGCCGCACCTACCCGCCGGTCAGCGGCCTCGAGCAGCGCGAGGTCAGGCAGCGCATCCTGACGCTGCTCGACAACACCGAGATCCCCGACACCCGTGACGCCTTGCTCGTGGGTCTGCTGCGTGCGTCGGGCCTCGTCGATCGCCTGTTCGACGAGCCTGAGCTGTCGCGCCTGCGTGCGCGCATCAACCAGATCTCCAATCTCGAGGAGATCAGCCGCGAGCTGACATGGACGGTGCAGGAACTGCGGATCTTGCTGAGAGCGATGGCCGAACTCGAGGCGGAGCAATGATGGGCGGATCTTCTGCCGATGAAGTCGGCGGTGCTGCCGCACCGCTGCGTGATGTGCGCTCCATGCGCCACGGGTTTTCGTTGTGGTCGGCCGCGCAGCTGTCGCTGGCAAGCATGAGGCCGCTGGTGGGCATCGCCGCGGCGGCCTACCTCATCAGCAGCGGTGGCCTGGGCTCGTGGCTGGCGGTGCTGCTGCTGTTGCTGGTGCTGCTGGTGGTGGCATCGGTTTTCGGGGAGCTGGCTTCGCGCTGGCCGCTGGAGGGTTCGATCTACGCGTGGAGCCGGCAACTGCTCGGACCCCGCGTGGGCTTTCTGGCGGGCTGGGCGCACCTGTGGTCGTACGTCTTGTTCATGGCTGCCCTGTCGTTCTTCGACACCCAGCGCATCTTCTTTCTGCTCGGGCTGCCCCCGCCCGAGCACCTTCAGGCCGCGCTGGCCAACGCCGTTTTGATCGCGGCAGCCACCGCGTTGAACGCCGCCCGGCGCGTGTACTTCAAGGTGTTCGCGCTGACCGCTGCAGCGGTGTCGGTGCTCGGTGTGACGGTCTACGCCACGATCCTGCTGGTGAGCCACCGGCAGCGCTCGTTTGCGGCACTGTTCGAGTCGCCCGCGGGCAGCGGTCTGGATTGGGCATGGTTCAGCGGTCCGTTCCTGGTCGTGCTGGCCTTCGCGTCGAGCTTCGCCCTGCGGGGATTCGAGATGCCGGCCGAGGTGGCTGAAGAAGTGCGCGACCCCCGGCGCAATGTGCCGCGGGTGATGATCTGGACGCTCCTGGCGGGCGGTGCCATCACGCTGTATGGCGTGATTGCCTTGTCCATGGCGGTTCCCGATGTCACCTCGGTGGGCATCGCCGTCGACAAGAGCCTGTACGCGGGCTCTCTGGCGAGCACGGTGCGCGTGGCCCTGGGCGACGGGGCGGCGCAGTTGCTGACCGTGCTGTTCATCGTCGCCACGTTCTCCTCGGCGACCGTCTTCCAGCTGGCCGCTTCGCGCACGCTTTGGACGATGGCGCGCGACCGGGAACTTCCCGGCCATGGCTTCCTGGTCGAGCTCACGGCCGACGAGCGGCTGCCGCGCAACGCGCTGCTCGTGGTGGGCGGTGTCGGTGCCGCCTTGCCGTTTCTCATCCAGGAACGCACGGCCTTCTTGATGCAGCTGGCCTCCTGCGCGCCCTTGCTGCTGGCCTTTCTCGTTCCGGTGCTCGGCCTGATCGCGTTGCGCTGGCGCGGTGGCTGGCAGCCCGGGCCGTGGTCGCTCGGGCGCTGGGGCACGCCCGCTGCGGTGGTGGCCGCGCTGTCGCTGGCTGCGTTGTCGCTGAATGCGCTGTGGCCACGCTCCGGGGGCGCGCTCAACGGCACCGGCTGGATGTCGTGGGTTCAGGAGATCGTCTTGCTGGGCATCTTGGGCAGCGGCGTGTTGCTGTTGCGCTGGGCGGCCGGTCGACGTGCGGGCGCCGCGGGCGATTGCACGCCGTCCGACGCACCAGCGCATGAACGCATACGCCTGCGCTACAGCGGCAGGTGCATCTTCTGCAGCGAAGTGCTGGCTGCCGGGCAGGAGGTCTACTGGGACCGCGGGGCCTACGTCACGCTGTGCGTGGCGTGCCACTCGCCGGCCAATCTGGCGACCCTCGCGCTGGCCTCTCGCGTCAGGGGCGTGGCGTGAATGAGGCGCTGCGCGCGCTCCTGAGCACTCGGGATGGCGGCGTCGCTGTGGCGCCTCAGATCGTCGAGTCGGCGTAGCGTTCGCCGCTGGAGCTGGTGCGCTCCGGCACAACGATGTGAAAGGCGGTGCCGCGCCCGGGCAGGTTCTCGGCGTGGATGCTGCCGCCATGCGCCTCGATGATCTTGCGGCAGATCGCCAGGCCCAGTCCCGTGCCGCCCGAGCCGTCCTTGGTCTGGCTGGACTGCACGAAGGCATCGAAGACGCGGTCGAGCTCGGCGGCGGGGATGCCCGGGCCTTCGTCGCACACAAGCACGAGCAGCGCGCCGCTGTCGGTGCGGTCGCCGCCGATGTCGATGCGGCTGTGGGGTGGGCTGAACTTGTTCGCGTTGGCGAGCACGTTGCGCACCACCTGCTGGTAGCGAGCAGGATCGACCCGTGTGCGCATGGGCTGTTCGGGCAGGTTCACCACGAGCGTGATCACCGACTGCGGCAGCGGGCTGGTCTCCATGACCAACTGGGTGAAGGCGAGCTGGGCGTGCAACTGCTGCTCGGCGGCGACCCGATCGGTCACGTCCATGGCGCTGCACGCGAAGCCCGAAATCTGGCCCTGGTGGTGCAGCGGGATCACCGACACATCGAAGCTGCGCAGCGTGCCCAGCGCACCGATGAGCGAGGCCTGCGCGCGCCTGGGCCCCAGCCCCGCCAGCAGGGCTCGCTGCTCGAGCGCCGCGCGGATCAGCTCTGTCCACACCGCGGCTTGGCCACGATGTCGCCCCGCAGCACGAGCAACTGCATCGGGCTGAAAGGCTTGACCAGGTACTCGGTGGCGCCAGCGCGCAGACCCGCTTCGCGGTCCGCGCTGCCGCCGCGTGCCGACAGGATGATCACCGGCACGCCGTGCAATTTCGGCGTGGATTTCATCGCGCGGCACAGGTCCAGGCCGTCGAGATCGCCGGGCATCATCACGTCGAGCAGCACCACATCGGGCTGCACTGCGCGTGCCATTTCCCAGCCGGTCAGCGCATCGGGCGCTTCATGGATTTCCCAGTCCTCGAACTCCAGGGTCATGCGCACCAGGCGGCGGATGTCGGGCTGGTCTTCGACGATCAGGATCTTTTCCATGGCGTGACGAAAAGGGCGAGGGATCGGGTGGCGTGTTGATGGTCAACGGCATCTGGCGAGCGCCATGTTGTGCCGGCAGGCGGTGCCGCGATGAACGGGTTGTCAAGCCGTTGCGGTTATCTGAAATTCGCCTACCGAATCGCGCAACGCTTCGTTGGCGGGCGGCCTGTGGCTGCCTAACCTGCAAGTCATGCGGCCTTGGCGCCGAGCCTGTTTGCCCTCAACGGAGACCCCCCATGTCAGCTCGAAATTTCACCCGTTCCGCCTTGCTGGTGCTGGCCATCAGCGCCGCCGCCTTCGGTGTCGTCGCCAAGGAGGTCAGCATCCTCAATGTGTCCTATGACCCGACGCGCGAGCTGTACGGCGAATACAACAAGGCGTTTGCCAAGTACTGGCAGGCCAAGACCGGCGACAGCGTGTCGGTCAAGCAGTCGCACGGCGGCTCGGGCAAGCAGGCGCGCTCGGTCATCGACGGCATCGAGGCCGATGTGGTCACGCTGGCGCTGGCCTACGACATCGACGAGATCGCCGAGCGCGGCAAGCTGTTGCCGCCCGACTGGCAAAAGCGCCTCAAGCACAACAGCTCGCCTTACACCTCGACCTACATCTTTCTGGTGCGCAAGGGCAACCCCAAGGGCATCAAGAACTGGGACGACCTGGTCAAGCCGGGTGTCAGCGTGATCACCGCCAACCCGAAGACCTCGGGCGGCGCGCGCTGGGGCTACCTGGCCGCCTACGGCTTTGCGCTCAAGCAGCCGGGCGGCACCGATGCCAAGGCGCAGACCTTCATCGCCAGCTTGTTCAAGAACGTGCCGGTGCTCGACTCGGGTGCGCGCGGCTCCACGGTGACCTTTGCCGAGCGCGGCATCGGTGACGTGCTGCTGGCATGGGAGAACGAAGCCCATCTGGCGTTCAAGGAGTTCGGCGCCGACAAGTTCGACATCGTCTACCCGCCCGTCAGCATCCTGGCCGAGCCGCCGGTCAGCGTGGTCGACAAGGTGGTCGACAAGCGCGGCACCCGCGCGGTGGCGCAGGGCTATCTGGACTACCTGTATTCCACCGAAGGCCAGGACATCGCCGCGCGCAACTTCTACCGCCCGATCGACCCCGTGATCGCGGCCAAGTACGCGGCGAACTTTCCGAAGATCCACCTGTTCACCATCGATGAGGTCTTTGGCGGCTGGGCCAAGGCGCAAAAGACGCACTTCGCCGATGGCGGCGTGTTTGACCGGATCTACAC
>CAIVGK010000138.1 GCA_903905475.1 uncultured Burkholderiales bacterium
GACGTCAGCGGCGATGGCGCGCTGCTCGACACGCTGATCTCGCGCCTCGCGCCGGGCGGTGAGGTGGTGCTGGCCGGCTTCTACGACGAGCCGCTGTCGTTCGTTTTCCCCCCCGCTTTCATGCGTGAAGCCCGCTTGCGGGTGGCTGCGCAATGGCTGCCTGCCGATCTGGCGGCTGTCAAACAACTGGCCGAGTCTGGTCAGCTTTCGCTCGACGGGTTGATCACGCATCGCGCGGATGCCATGCAGGCCGACACGGCCTACCGCACGGCATTCGGCGACCCGTCATGTCTCAAGATGGTTCTGGATTGGAGGTCCTGTTCATGAGTACTGCTGAATCGACCCTGGGCGCTGCGAAGTCAAACCCCGTGACCTTCATGATGAAAGACCTGCGTGCCGAAGCCGCGGTCGAGCCGTCGCCGGTGTCCACCAGCGAAGTCACCAAGGAAACCCAGATCATTGCCATCTACGGCAAGGGCGGCATCGGCAAGAGCTTCACGCTGGCCAACCTGAGCTACATGATGGCCCAGCAGGGCAAGAAGGTTCTGCTGATTGGCTGCGACCCGAAGAGCGACACCACCAGCTTGCTGTTCGGCGGCCGCGCTTGCCCGACCATCATCGAAACCAGCTCCAAGAAGAAGCTGGCCGGTGAGGCGGTGGCCATCGGTGACGTGTGCTTCAAGCGTGACGGCGTCTACGCCATGGAACTCGGCGGCCCCGAGGTCGGCCGCGGTTGCGGCGGGCGCGGAATCATCCACGGCTTCGAACTGCTCGAAAAACTCGGCTTCCATGAGTGGGGCTTTGACTACGTGCTGCTCGACTTCCTGGGCGACGTGGTGTGCGGCGGCTTCGGCCTGCCGATCGCCCGCGACATGTGCCAAAAGGTGATCGTGGTCGCCAGCAACGACCTGCAGTCGCTGTATGTCGCCAACAACGTGTGCAGCGCGGTCGAGTACTTCCGCAAGCTCGGCGGCAACGTCGGTGTGGCCGGCATGGTGATCAATCGTGACGACGGAACCGGTGAGGCTGTGGCCTTTGCCGAGCAGGTCGGCATTCCGGTGCTCTCGGTGATCCCGGCCAACGACGACATTCGCCGCAAGAGCGCCAGCTACGAAATCATCGGCCGGCCGGATTCGGTGTGGGGCCCGATGTTTGCCGAACTTGCCGAAAACGTCGGCAATTCGCAGCCGATCCGTCCGAAACCCATGACGCAAGACCAGTTGCTCGGCCTGTTCTCGGCCGACACCGTCGGGCGCAATGTGGTGCTCGAGCCGGCCACGCAGTTCGACATGTGCGGCAAGACCGAGAGCACCAAGCAAACGCTCGAAGTCGTGTACGACGAAGTCTGAGCGGCTGCGCACCATGAGCAAGACCATCCCCATCGTCGCGGCTGCTTCGGTCAGCCCTCAGGCAGCGCCTGTGGCGCCGGGTGTGTCGTCGACCACGCTGGAAGGCGATGGCATGGGCTGCCACGCCGGCGGCGACCAGTTGCTCGCTGCGGCCAAGTCGGCCGGCAAGTCAGAAGTGCTCGAGCAGTACGCCAAGGACTACCCGAAGAACCCGAAAGCCGGACCGCACGACCAGCCGCAAAGCATGTGCCCGGCCTTTGGCTCCCTGCGCGTGGGTCTGCGCATGCGCCGCACGGCGACCATCCTGTCCGGATCGGCCTGCTGCGTTTACGGCCTGACGTTCACCTCGCACTTCTACGGTGCCAAGCGCAGCGTCGGCTACGTGCCGTTCAACTCCGAGTCGCTGGTGACCGGCAAGCTGTTCGAAGACATCCGCGAGGCGGTTCACAAGGAAGCCGACCCGGCCAAGTACGACGCGATCGTCATCATCAACCTGTGCGTGCCGACCGCCAGCGGTGTGCCGCTGCAGATCTTGCCCAAGGACATCAACGGCGTTCGCATCATCGGCATCGACGTGCCGGGCTTTGGTGTTCCCACCCACGCCGAAGCCAAGGACGTGCTGGCCGGTGCGATGCTGAAGTACGCACGCGGCGAGATCATGGCCGGCCCGGTGCAAGCACCGCGGGCAGGGCGCTCCGACAAGCCGACCATCGCGCTGTTGGGCGAGATGTTCCCGGCCGACCCGGTGATCATCGGCATGATGCTCGAGCCCATGGGGCTGGCCGCCGGTCCGGTGGTGCCCACCCGTGAGTGGCGCGAGCTGTACGCCGCACTCGACTGCGCCGCAGTGGCCGCGATCCACCCTTTCTACACCGCCAGCATCCGTGAATTCGAAGCGGCCGGCCGCACCGTGGTCGGATCGGCTCCGGTGGGGCACGACGGCACCGAAGCCTGGCTGCAGGCCATCGGCCACGCCACCAACACCCCGCAGGCGCAGATCGACGCGGCCAAGAACCGCATGCTGCCGGCCATCCGCGCGGCGCTGGCCAAGACGCCGATCAAGGGTCGCATCACGCTCAGCGGCTACGAAGGCTCGGAGCTGCTGGTGGGTCGCCTGCTCGTCGAGAGCGGCGCCGATCTGCGCTACGTCGGCAGCGCCTGCCCACGCACCGTGTGGAACGAGGCCGACTTGCAGTGGCTGCAGTCCAAGGGTGTGCAGGTTCAGTTCCGCGCCTCGCTCGAACAAGACCTCGCCGCCATCGCCGAGTTCACGCCCGATCTGGCGATTGGCACCACGCCCGTTGTCCAGGCGGCCAAGGCACAAAGCATTCCGTCGCTGTACTTCACCAACCTGATCTCGGCGCGGCCGCTGATGGGCCCGGCCGGTGCGGGTTCGCTCGCCACGGTCATCAACGCGGCCATCGGCAACAAGGCCCGCTTCGAGCACATGAAGGACTTCTTCGGCTCGGTCGGCGAAGGTCACGCCTCGGGTGTGTGGGAGCCCGCCAACGGCGTGCCGACCGACCGTCCCGACTTCAAGGCCGATCAGCGCCGTCAGGCCGAGAAGCTGGCCAAGAAGCGCAAGGCCGAGGAAATGATATGAGCCTCGTCCTCGACCACGATCGCGCGGGCGGCTACTGGGGCGCGGTGTACGTTTTCACCGCGATCAAGGGTTTGCAGGTGGTGATCGACGGCCCGGTGGGCTGCGAGAACCTGCCGGTGACCTCGGTGTTGCATTACACCGACGCGCTGCCACCGCACGAGTTGCCCATCGTGGTCACGGGTCTGGCCGAAGAGCAGCTCGGCCGTGAAGGCACCGAAGGCTCGATGCGCCGCGCGCACGCCGCGCTCGACCCGGATCTGCCGTCGGTGGTGGTCACCGGCTCCATCGCCGAGATGATCGGCGGCGGCGTCACGCCGTCGGGCACCAACATCCAGCGCTTCTTGCCACGCACCATCGACGAAGACCAGTGGCAATGCGCCAACCGCGCGATGTTCTGGCTGTGGAGCGAATACGGCATGAAGAAAGTGCCGGCCCGCAAGCCGTATGCCGAGCGACCCGCCGGCGAAAAGCCCCGCGTCAACATCATCGGCCCGTGCTACGGCACCTTCAACTGCCCGAGCGATCTGGCCGAGATTCGCCGCCTGGTGCAAGGCATCGGCGCCGAAGTGAACATGGCGTTTCCGCTGGGCAGCCACCTGGCCGACGTGTCGCGCCTGGTCGAGGCCGACGTCAACATCTGCATGTACCGCGAGTTCGGTCGCATGCTGTGCGAAGCGCTTGACCGGCCCTACCTGCAAGCGCCCATCGGGCTGCACAGCACGACCAAGTTCTTGCGCAAGCTCGGCGAGATGCTGGGCCTGGACCCCGAGCCGTTCATCGAGCGCGAGAAGCACACCACGATCAAGCCGATCTGGGACCTGTGGCGCTCGGTCACGCAAGACTTCTTCGGCACCGCCAGCTTCGCGGTGGTGGCCAACGACACCTACACGCGCGGCATCCGCCACTTCCTCGAAGACGAGATGGGTCTGCCGTGCAACTTCGCGATTTCGCGCTTGCCCGGCGCCAAGACCGACAACGCCGAAGTGCGTCGCCTGGTGACCGAAAAGACGCCGCTTGTGATGTACGGCAGCTACAACGAACGCATCTACCTCGCCGAGTGCGGTGGCGGCTCGATGATGAAGGCCAGCTTCATCCCGGCATCGTTCCCGTTGCCCATCATCCGGCGCCACACGGGCACGCCGTTCATGGGCTACTCAGGGGCGACTTACATCATCCAGGAGTTCTGCAACGCGCTGTTCGATGCGTTGTTCCACATCCTGCCGCTGGGCACCGACCTCGACCGCATCGACGCCACGCCAGCGCGCCTCGAGCCGCAGTCTTCGATGTCTTGGGACAGCGAGGCCCTTGAATTGCTCGATGACCTCGTGAGCCACGAGCCCGTGCTGGTGCAGATCTCGGCGGCCAAGCGGCTGCGCGACCGCACCGAGCGCGATGCCCGCAAGGCCGGCGAGGAGCGTGTCACGACCGATCGTGTTTCCCGCTCACGGGATGCCATGCGCCAGGGAGAGCCGGCATGAGCCGCCTCGCTGGTGATTTGAAAAGTATTCGTTCAGCTGGGCTGAACACACCGAATGTCGTGGCGCAGTGCTGCGGCTGCCTCGATCGCGCGGGCTCTGCGCGATACCGGCCGAATGGCCGTCCTTGAGGAGTAATCCTATGGCTGAAAGAAAAGGCTCCATATCGGGCTTGTCCGATGAAGAGGCACAGGAGTTTCACAAATTCTGGGTGCAAGGAACGATCGGCTTCACCGCTGTGGCGGTGGTAGCCCACTTCCTGGTTTGGGCATGGCGCCCTTGGCTCTGACTCTCTAAATCCCGAACAAGGGGAATGCTATGGCTAATACGACAAACGGCTCTTTGCAACAGATTCTGAAAAACGATTCAAAAGCGTATCTCGGCATCTTCGCAGTGAGCTTCTGTGTGTTTTTGCTGATCGCCATACTTTCACAAGTCATGACGTTGCAATGGCGTTCCTGGTTGCCGGGAGCAGAGGCTGAGAAATCATTGATTGGCGGCGTCAAGGGTGCGGTTTATACCTTCATGTCGAACTTAATTTAGGAGATTGACCATGTGGAGAATTTGGCGTTTGTACGATCCGCTGCGCGCGATGGTTGTGCAAGGTGTTTTCCTGTTCGGTTTGGCAGCCATGATTCATCTGGTACTGCTGAGCACGACCACCTACAACTGGTTCGACGGCGTGAATGCTCGCGCAAAGATCGACCAGAACAAGGCTTTGCCAGCTGCAGTGGGATCCCCCGCTACGGCGACAAAGTAACAGCAACGGGTTTTACCCTGCGCTCAGCGGGGCCCGGGCTTGCGCCCGGCCGCGCGCTAACAAGATTTTCAAGAAACTGGCGGTGATTCGCCGCCAGCGACGTCGAGGAGTAGCCGATGGCCACGCTCAGTTTTGAAAGAAAGTACCGCGTTCGCGGTGGAACCCTGGTCGGGGGTGATCTCTTCGACTTCTGGATTGGCCCGTTCTATGTGGGATTCTTCGGGGTCACCACGGTTTTCTTTGCTGCACTCGGCACGGCCATGATTCTCTGGGGTGCCAGCCTCGGAAGCACCTGGAACGTGTGGCAAATCAGCATCGCCCCGCCCGATGTGAAATACGGTCTCGGATTTGCGCCATTGCGCGACGGAGGCCTGTGGCAGGTCATTACCGTGTGCGCTTTGGGTGCATTCGGAAGTTGGGCGATGCGCGAAGTTGAAATCTGCAGAAAACTCGGCATCGGGCTGCATGTTCCCTTTGCCTACTTGGTTGCGGTGTTTGCTTACTTCACGCTGGTCGTGATTCGTCCGGTGCTGATGGGTGCCTGGTCTCACGGTTTCCCCTACGGGATTCTGAGCCACCTCGACTGGGTATCGAACACCGGGTATCAATACCTGCACTTTCACTACAACCCGGCCCACATGCTGGCGGTGAGTTTCTTTTTCACCACCACGTTCGCGCTGTCGCTGCACGGCGCGCTGGTGCTGTCGTCGACCAACCCGGCCAGCGGCCAGACCGTGCGCTCGCCGGAGCATGAAGACACGTTCTTCCGCGACATCATCGGTTACTCCATCGGCACGCTGGGCATTCACCGACTGGGCTTGTTCCTGGCGCTGTCGGCGGTGTTCTGGAGCGCCGTGTGCATCGTGATCAGCGGACCGTTCTGGACCCGTGGCTGGCCCGAGTGGTGGGGCTGGTGGCTGAACCTTCCGATCTGGTCGTGAACCGGCTGATGCTCAAGGAGATAACGAATGTTTGAATATCAGAACCTCTTCACCACCGTGCAGGCGGTGGGACCGGTGCACCACGGCGTCGAGCTGGGTCACGGCAACAGCCCGCGCACGGGCGAGCCCAAGATCGTCCACCTCCTCGGATGGATCGGCAATGCGCAACTGGGCCCGATCTACCTCGGCGGGCTGGGTCTGGCCTCGATCATCTGCGGGATGCTGGCCTTCAACATCATCGGCTTCAACATGTTGGCGCAGGTCAACTGGGATCCGATCCAGTTCGTGCGGCAGCTGTTCTGGCTGGCGCTGGAGCCACCGGCTCCGCAAAACGGGCTGCACTTTCCGCCGATGAATCAGGGCGGCTGGTGGATGTTCGCCGGCGCGCTGCTCACGACGTCGCTGTTCCTGTGGTTCGCTCGCACCTATCGACGGGCTCGCGAACTGGGCATGGGCACCCACATTGCCTGGGCGTTTCTGTCGGCGATCTGGCTGTTTCTGGTGCTCGGCTTCATCCGGCCGCTGTTGATGGGCAGCTGGGGCGAGGCGGTGCCGTTCGGCATCTTCCCGCATCTGGACTGGACGGCGGCGTTCTCGATTCGCTACGGCAACCTGTTCTACAACCCGTTCCACATGCTGTCGATCGTCTTCCTGTACGGCTCGGCGCTGCTGTTTGCAATGCACGGCGCGACGATCCTGGCGGTCAGCCGCTTCGGTGGTGAACGCGAAATCGAGCAGATCACCGATCGAGGCACCGCCTCGGAACGTGCGGCGCTGTTCTGGCGCTGGACCATGGGTTTCAACGCGACGATGGAATCGATCCACCGCTGGGCATGGTGGTTTGCGGTGCTGACCCCGCTGACCGGTGGCATTGGCATCTTGCTGACCGGAACCGTGGTCGACAACTGGTACCTGTGGGCCGTGAAGCACCACGTGGCGCCGATGTACCCCGCAGTGTGGACACCACCGATCGACCCCGCATTGCTCCAGGGAGTCAAGCCATGAGCTTCAATCAACGAACCCTCCTGACCTGGGTGGCCCTGTCAGCGGCGTCCCTCCTGGCGGGTTGCGAACGCCCGCCCATCGAGGCCGTGCAGAACGGTTTTCGCGGCACCGGCATGGTCCAGGTCTACAACCCTCGGATCGTCGCCAAGGACATTCCGAATCACGTGGTGCCCGAGGCTGTTCCGCCCGCAGCGCCAGGCGGACCCGCAGCCTCGCGGGTCTACCAGAACGTCAAGGTGCTCGGCGACCTCTCTGTGGGCGAGTTCTCTCGCACCATGGTGGCGATGACGGCCTGGGTGGCGCCTGAACAGGGCTGCACCTACTGCCACAACCCGCAGAACTTTGCCTCCGACGAGATCTACACCAAGGTCGTGGCTCGCAAGATGTTGCAGATGACCCAAAAGATCAACGCGGACTACAAGTCGCACGTGGTCGAGACGGGCGTGACTTGCTACACCTGCCACCGCGGCAACAACATTCCGAAGGATGTCTGGTTCACGGCCAAGCCTGAGGCCCGTTCCGATGGCTTGATTGGTGATCGGGCAGGGCAGAACACGGTGTCGATCGCAGGGGCCTATTCCTCGTTGCCCGAAGATCCGTTCACGCCTTACCTGCTCGGCGCCCAGGACATCCGCATCAATGGCGAGACCGCATTGCCCACCGGCAACCGGCACTCGATCAAGCAGGCGGAGTGGACGTACAGCCTGATGTCGCACATGTCCACGTCGCTGGGTGTGAACTGCACCTACTGCCACAACAGCCGTTCGTTTGCGTCGTGGGAGACCAGCCCGCCGCAGCGCGTGACGGCCTGGTACGGCATCCGCATGGTGCGTGACATCAACAACGAGTTCATGACGCCGTTGACCAGTGTGTTCCCGGCCCATCGGCTCGGACCCACCGGTGACGTGGGCAAGGCCAATTGCCTGACCTGCCACCAGGGTGCCTACAAGCCGCTGTACGGCAAGAGCATGCTCAAGGATTACCCCGCCATGGTCTCGGCGGTGGTGCCTGAACAGGCATCGGCGATGAAAGTGGCCTCGAAGTAATTCAGGACGCTGGCCACACGCAAAGGCGGCCTTCGGGCCGCCTTTGTCATGGGCGAGTGACTTGGCGCGCCCGCCAGCGCCGCAGCAGCAAGGCGTTGCCCACCACGCTCACGCTGCTCAGCGCCATGGCGGCACCGGCGATGACCGGATTGAGCAGCCCGCATGCCGCCAAGGGCAGGCCGATGACGTTGTAGGCAAACGCCCAGAACAGGCCGCGCCGCAGCGTCACGGCCGTGCGCCGCGAGATGTCGAGCGCGTCGGCGACCAGGTTCAACTCACCGCGCATCAGCGTGATGGCGGCGGTTTCCATGGCCACATCGGTGCCGGTGGCCATCGCGATGCCCACATCGGCGGCGGCGAGCGCGGGCGCGTCGTTGATGCCATCACCCACCATGGCCACCACCCGACCTTGCGCGCGCAGCTGCTGCACGAGCGCGGCCTTGTCGCCCGGCAGCACCTCGGCGGTGAAGTCATCGATGCCCAGTTCGCGAGCGACCGCCATCGCGCTGCCGGGGTTGTCGCCCGTGAGCATCACGACGCGAACCCCCAGGGTCCTCAAATGCGCGATGGCCGCAGGAGCACCGGCCTTGATCGGATCACCGAAGGCGAGCAATCCCAGCACGCGCGATGGTGATGAATCACCCGCGAGCAGCCACGACACGGTGCGGCCTTCGGCCTCCAGCGTGTGCGCCACGTCGATCAGACGGCCAGCGTCTGATTCCGATTCGCGCATCAGGCGCGAACTGCCCAGCGACAAGGCCACACCCTCCACCACGCCCGCCACCCCTCGGCCCGGCAGCGCGCGCATGCCAGTGGCCGGCGGCACGTCAAGGCCACGCCCGCGGGCACCGTCCACCACTGCGCGGGCCAGAGGGTGGTCGCTGCTTTGCTGCAGCGCCGCTGCAAGGCGCAGCACCTCGTTGCGCTCGGTGTTGCCGGCGGCGTGGATGTCGACCAGGGCAGGGCGCCCTTGCGTCAAGGTGCCGGTCTTGTCGAACACGACGGTGTCGACGCGGTAGGCCAATTCGAGGGCCAGCGCGTCCTTGATCAGGATCCCCTGGCGGGCGGCCACGCCGGTGCCCACCATGATGGCCGTGGGGGTGGCCAGCCCGAGCGCGCACGGGCAGGCGATGACGAGCACCGACACGGCGTTGACGATGGCTTGTTGCCAGTCGCCTGCCCAGGCGACCCAGGCGATGAACGTCAGCAGCGCGATGCCCAGAACCACCGGCACGAACACCTCGCTCACCCGATCGACCATGCGCTGGATGGGCGCTTTGGCGGCTTGCGCCGACTCGACCAGCCGCACGATGCGCGCGAGCGTGGTCTCGGCACCCACCGCGGTGGTCTCGACGGTCAAAACGCCATCGCCGTTGACGGCGCCGGCCGTCATGCGATCGCCCGCATGTTTGGCCACCGGGAGGCTTTCGCCGGTGATCAACGACTCGTCGACGTCGCTCGTCCCGTCGGCCACGCGGCCGTCCACTGCCACGCGCTCGCCGGGATGGACGCGCACCAGGTCGCCGACCCTCAAGGCATCGATCGGCACTTGCTGCTCCTGGCCGTCTCGCAACCGGTGAGCAGTGGCGGGTCGCAGCGCATTGAGCGCGCGGATGGCCTCGGTGGTCTGCCGCTTGGCGCGACCCTCGAGCCACTTGCCCAGACGC
>CAIVGK010000139.1 GCA_903905475.1 uncultured Burkholderiales bacterium
CACTCGGCAGCGCGTCCGGGATGAACCCGGTGCCCTGCAGGCTGCCCGTGACCTGCATGTACTTTACTTCGACGATTGCGGTATTGACGATCACCTGGCCAACCTCCGCCACCGCGCGCGCGCGCTCCAGATCCATCGGCTGATCCTTGTCCTGCAGCGCCTCAATCACGGCGAACAAATGATTTCGTAAATCATTGATCTTGTTTTTCATTGCGTGTTCTCTCGATGTGGTTGATCCGCCGCACGAGGCCGGCGCGGATGTGGATTACTTCGGTGATCTCGGGCGGCAGGTTGTGCAGGCTGTTGCGCAGCATCGACTCGCGCATCGTGATCAGCTCAAGCGCGTCGGGCGTGATGTCCTCGAGGCGCGCTGAGAACCTGCCCGGCCTGAACCGCAAGGCGTGCTTCGGCGGGATCGGGCCGTGCGCCTCGATCCACACCAGGCGATGGACCGCGACCCAGTTCATGGCGCCACGGTTACCCTCCCGGACCTTGC
The DNA here is from genome assembly GCA_903905475.1 of uncultured Burkholderiales bacterium. Classification (GTDB taxonomy): domain Bacteria; phylum Pseudomonadota; class Gammaproteobacteria; order Burkholderiales; family Burkholderiaceae_C; genus PBB1. The sequence continues at coordinate 497 of CAIVGK010000139.1, forward strand.
GGTCGAGATAGCCCTCGTGGTTCACGCGATGGCTCCCGATCGGCACCCAGTTGTGCGGCTTCTGGCCTTTTGCGAATCGGGTCAGCACTGCGCGGCCGCCTGCCTTGTAGCGCTGGCCGAGGTTCCAAGGCGCCTGACCTTGGCGGAACCTGCCCGACGTGCCTCTGTTCTTGCCGTTCACCCTGCCGCTCATCGGCGAAGCGAGATACTCCGGCGTCTTGTGGAGGCCACGCAGCTGCGCCTGCGCGTAACAGGTGATCGTGCTGCGCCCGAGCAGCGCTGCGACCTCGACTGTCGGCCGGTGAGGGTACTCGCGCGCCAGCACCTCGAGGTCTTGTGCGGTCCACGGCCTGCGCTTGCGTTTAGGGTTCATCAGGCGAGCCCCCGTTCATGTGACGCAGCGCTCACAGCGTCGGCCAGTCTTCGTTCGGGGTCCAACGCAAAGTCCCCAAGGTCCTCTGAGCGGCGTATGCGCGCACCGCCTTGATCGTGATCGCGACAATCGTCGCCGTCGTCAATTTCGCAACGCGCGACGAGTTGGCGATCAAGCGCTCCCGCAGCTCGTAGACCGGGTCCCCTTTTTTCAGTCCCTCGCCGCTTTTGAACGAGGTCAGGAAGTCGTCAGCAAGCGCCTGGCCGTGTTTCTCGGCCGCCAACACCAACACCGATATCGCAGCCCCAGGAATGAATGCCCGAATGCCCTTGTGGGTGTGACGCTGAGCAAAGTGCGTAATCAGGGGGTGTCGCTCCAGTGCCTCAAAAACCTGCTGCGCCGTCGCGGCCCCCTTTCCCATCTGTTTTGACTGGGAGGTTTCCATCAAAACAACCCACCGCGCTATAGAGGCTTGCGCCGACGCATTGTTGTGACCGGCAAGCCCTACAAGCTGGGCATTCGAGCGGCGCATCCCGGTGTCGATCGTGTGGAATGAGTCCTCCGGCAGCCCGTCGATCACCAGCATCTTCACCGCACAACCCGAGCGCGCGATGGCGTGCAGACGGTGCTGCCCGTCCAGCAATTTACCGTCGATCGACCTCTTGATCGTTTCGCCGTTCTGCTGCCACTTTCCCGCCGTCATGTCGGAGGCATAAGCGCTAACCACCGACTTTCGCAATGGCCGGTTCTGGTGGTTGCTCGACAGCCACTGGGTCGCAGTGGCCGGCGTGATAAGCATTTCTTGAATCACGAGTAACTCTCCGTTGATTGGGTTGTTCATATCGAATCCCCTTGACCCCCGTTCATGTGCGCATACCGCGCCGCACTGAGCGCCGCACCGATCAGCGGCTCGGCCCAGTCCGTCGCCAGCACCCAGTCGGCACACTCCCAGCCGTGGACCTCGTCCTCGCTGCAGCGGCGCCACAGCTCGTCGACCTCGATCTCGTCCGGCTCGCCCTCTTCAGCGAGGTC
>CAIVGK010000140.1 GCA_903905475.1 uncultured Burkholderiales bacterium
CCCGAATCGCCAAAGCGCTCGGTCCAGTCGGCGCGCAGCGCCTCGCGGGTGAACAGCGGGTGGTCCTTCGGGCCGGTGTGCAGGTGGTCGGCGAGCAGTTCCTCGATTTCTTCCTCGGTGGCCGGGCGGCTCGTGCGGCAGCTGGTGCACAAACGGCGCACCAGGCGCTGCGCGAGCACGACCAGCAGCGCGTCGGCAAAGTTGAACGGGTCCATGCCCATGTCGAGCAAGCGCGTCACGGTCTCGGGCGCGCTGTTGGTGTGCAGCGTGGACAGCACCAGGTGGCCGGTGAGCGAGGCCTCGATGGCCATGTGCGAGGTTTCCTGATCGCGGATTTCACCGACCATGATCACGTCCGGATCGGCGCGCAGGAACGCCCGCAGCGCCTTGGCAAAGGTCCAGTCGATCCGCGGGTTGACCTGCACCTGGCGCAATCCGGGCTGGGTGATTTCGATCGGGTCTTCGGCCGTCCAGATCTTGCGTTCGGGCACGTTGATGTGGCTCAGCGCGGAGTGCAGCGTGGTCGTCTTGCCCGAGCCGGTCGGCCCGACACACAGCACCAGGCCGTAGGGGCGCTGGATGGCGCGCGTGAGCTGCTGGAAGTTGTGCTCGGTCAGGCCGATGCGGTCGAGCGGCATCGGCTTGGCCGAAGCCAGCAGGCGCATCACCACGTCTTCGAGGTTGCTGTGGGTGGGGATGGTCGCCACGCGCAGCTCGATGCGGTGCTGCGGCACGAACTTGGCAAAGTTGATCTTGCCGTCTTGCGGCTTGCGGCGCTCGGAGATGTCGAGGTCGCACATGATCTTGATGCGCGCGACCAGCGCACTGCGGTAGGTCGGCGGCAGTTCGAGGTAGGTGCGCAGGCTGCCGTCCTTGCGGAAACGGATGCGGATCTTCTCGCGTCCCGGGTGGCTTTCGATGTGGATGTCGGACACGCCCTCGCGGTGCGCCTCGACGATCATGTTGTTGATCAGCCGCACCAGCGAGTTGTCCGACTGCTCGATCGGCGTGTCCTCGTGCGAGGTCTCTTCGTTTTCGCGCTCGAGGTTCTCGACCAGCTGGTCGGTGCCGAAAGCCGGCAGCGCCTCGTCTTCAAGTCGATCCACCGGGGTCGCGCGCGGTCCGGTCGCCGCACCGATCTGATCGTAGGCCGCATGGGTGCGATCGGACATCGAGCGCGACTGCCCCAGCACGGGCAGCACTTTCATCTGCGCGGAGAACTCGGCCTCGTCGACCGCCTCGCGGCGCCGAGCCGGGTCGTCCAGGGCGACGACCAGCCGGCCTTCGTGAACGAGCAGCGGCAGCAGGCGCAGCCGCATGGCCACGCTGTAGGGCAGCTTGCGCAGCGCCTCGGCCTCGACCGGAAAGGCATCCACATCGACCAGCGGGTAGCCCATCTTGCGGGCCATGGCCACTTGCAGGTCGGGCCGCGTGACCACGCCGCTGCGCACCAGGATCTCGCCCAGCGGCACGCTGCGGTCCACCTCTTGCTGGCGCAGCGCGGCTTGCAAGTCGTTGATGTCGATCATGCCCAGCGACATCAGCGCCTCGCCGATGCGCACCATCGGCATGTGCGACTGCTGCGCCAGCGCAGCCACCAGTTGTTCTTGCGTGACGATGTTGCGCGACACCAGGATGTCGCCCAGCCGCTGTTCACGCATGTGACGCTGCTGCTCGGCGGCCCGCTCGACCTGGTGCGGTGTGGCAGCGAACTGCTCGATCAGCACCTCGCCGATGCGCTGACCGATGTCGAATGAGGCGAAGGCACCGCTGGGCACAAAGGTGCGCATGACCGCGCCAGCGTCGTTGGCGGGCTGGAAAAGAAACAGTCCGTAGGGTGTTTCGATGTAGCCGATGGTCGAGCCGGACCACTCGCCGCCTTGCTTCCAGGTCAGCCTGAACGTGGTCGGCTTGCCGGGATTGAGCGCCAGCAGGTTGGGCTGGGCATTCTCCAGGGCATGGGGCAGCAGGGGATCGCTGAGCGTGAGCGAGCGGAACTGCTCGAAGCGCAGCAGCAACTCGGAGCGTGACGGCGGCAGTTGCACCCAGGTGGAACGCCGATCGGGCAGGAACGAACTCACCTGGCCGTGCATCAGCTTGTCGTTGAGGCCCACGATCTGGCAAGGCAGCGGTCCCGGCTGCGGCTGCGCCATCGGATACGCCGCGAACGGCGGGGCGGGCCAGCAAAACGGTGGCGCGCTGTCCTCCTCCTCGAACTCGGGCAAGGCCACGGCCGGCAGATCGACCGGGCTTGCCGCTACAAACTGTTGGCGATCTTTGCGCTGGGTCGATGCAGTCGTGTTGGGCATGGAAGATCTTTGGTTTCAGTCAGTGGGAATTCAACGGTGCCGGGTCACGAGCAGCGCTCTTGACCCGGGCAGTGCGTCCCAGTGTGAAATTTGCCGCAAATGCGACCCGCCGGTGCGCCGATAAGCGCGGGGTTTTGCCCGCAAATCGGGGCTATTCGCGTTGTGGCTCAGCGTTTGAGCGCATGGCGCAGCGAGCGCACCAGCGGCCAGGCCGCCAGCGCGAGCCGCACGAGGCGCCCGAGCGGCAAGCGCCGCCCCAGCAGCGCGCCCAGCGGTGCGCCCACCAGCGCGGCCGGCGCCAGCCAGCGCCGCCAGCGTGCGGCGAACCCGCTGACCGCTTGCAGCGGCGCGGTCGTCGCTTGCCATTGCGCCTGCAGTGACTCACGCTGCAGCGCGGCGCGCAACACCAGCTGTTGGCGCCTTCGGGCCAGCAACTGCAGACGCTGGTCGAGCTTCATTCGTTGGCCGACTGCGGTCGCAGCAAGTCCGCGTCGCGTTGAAGTTCAGCCACGGTGGCCGCCATGAACGCGGGCCGGTTGACCAGGCGTTCGTGCCAGCGCTTGGCGCTGACCAGCGTGGCCAGCGCCGACGTCACGGTGATCGCGCCGATGGCGAGCAGCCGGTGGCTGTCCCACAGGAGCACGATCACGAAGGTCGCCAGCAACATCACCGTGATGCCCAGCAGCATCAAGGTGGCGAGGGTCGAGAACAGCAGCCCGATCAGCCGCAGGCGCTCTTCTTCGAATTCGGTGGCGGCCAACTCGATGCGCGTGGCGCCGGCATCGAGCAGCAGGGCCAGGGAAGAACGCAGCGATTCCAGCATCGAAGGGCTCCCGTTGAGGTGACCGGCTCAGTCGCGCGGCCGGTACACGATGGTCATGGCAGGTGGCACCTTACCGCTTTCGTCGCGCGGCAGCACCTCTGTGCGCTCAATGGCACGCAAGACAGCCTCATCCCATTCGGGCACGCCGCTGCGCTTGACGATGCGGCTGGACACGATGCGCCCATCCGGGGCCAGCCGGATGTCGATCTCCACCGCCGGGTTGCCGGGCAGGGTGTCGGGGAACGACACGTTCGGGCGGATGCGGCCCTTGATGCGGCCGAGGTAGTCGGCGCTCGGCCCGGCGCTTTGCAGCGCGCTGCCGGTGGCCGTGGGCGCGCCGGTGGCGCCGGCCAGCCCGGCCAGTCGCTGCATCTGCTTTTCGCGCGCGGTGGCCAAGGCGGTGGCCTGGGCCTCGTCGCGCTTTTTCTTGTCGAGATCGGCGCGGCGCTTGTCGGCGGCCTCGTCCTTGCGCTTTTGCTCGGCGAGCTTCTCAGCCTCGCGGGCGGCAGCTTCCTTCTCGGCTTGCCTGGCGGCTTCCTTGGCCAGTTCCTTCTTGCGCTTGGCCTTTTCGATGGCGATCTGCGCATCGGGTTCGGGCGCCACCACCGGTGCGGCCTTGACGGGCTCGGGCGGCGGCTCGACCTTGGGTTCGGGGGCGGGTGGTGGGGGCGGCGGTTCGGGCTCGGCCGGTCGCGGGGCGGCCATTTGCGGCACCGCGGCCCACAGCTCGGCTTCGATGCCTTCGGGCGGGCTCACGTGCCAGCTCACGCCCACCGACAGCGCCACCACCAGAGCCAAGTGCGCGGCCACCGCCAGCGCCAGGCCGCGGCCGAACGCATCTGGCGCGCGCGGCATGAAGGCGTCGCGTTGGGTGGATGCGCGGGCCGTCATCGTCATGGCCGGGTTGATGGCTCGCGCCTCAGCTGCCGTTCTTCACCGACAGGCCCACGCGCTGGATGCCGGCGCGCTGCAACGTGTCCATCAGCTTGACCACGGCTTCGTACTTGACGTTGCGATCGGCCGAGATCACCACCGGCGTGTTGGTGTCGCCCGCCTGCAACTCGCGCACGCGCTCGGCGATCTTGCCCAGCGGCACCGCCACGCCGTCTTTCTGGCCGTCGATCTTGATGCGAAACACGGCGTCGCTCTTGACGATCAGCTCGACCACATGCTCGGGGCGCTGCTTGCTCTTGCCCACGCTGGGCAGATCGACCACGCCGGTGGTGATCAGCGGCGCGCTCACCATGAAGATGATCAGCAGCACCAGCATCACGTCGATGAACGGCACCATGTTGATCTCGTTGATGGTGCGGCGGCGCCCCCCGCCGCGATGGCCCACGGAAGGCATCTCAGCGAGCTCCGGCTGCCGGTGCCTGGCTGGCGTTGCGCTGCAGGATGTTGGAGAACTCTTCCGTGAAGGACTCCATCTGCATGGCGATGCGGTCGATGTCGCGGGCGAAGCGGTTGTAGGCGATCACCGCCGGGATCGCCGCAAACAGGCCGATGGCCGTGGCCACCAGCGCCTCGGCGATGCCCGGTGCCACCGTGGCCAGCGAGACCTGGGTCAGGTTGGCCAGCCCGATGAAGGCATGCATGATCCCCCACACCGTGCCGAACAGCCCGACATACGGTGACACCGAACCCACCGAGGCGAGGAACGACAGGTTGGACTCGATGGTGTCGAGCTCGCGCTGGAAGCTCGCTCGCATCGCGCGCCTCGCGCCATCGAGCAGCGCGCCCGAATTGGTCACGCGGCGCTCGCGCAGCTTCATGAATTCACGCATGCCCGAGGCGAACAGCCGCTCCATGGGTGCCGACTGGTCGGCGTGCTTGCCCGCATCGTCGTAGAGGTCGTTGAGGTTCTTGCCGGCCCAGAACTCGCGCTCGAACTCCTCGTTGCGCGCGCGCACCTGACGCAGCCCGAACAGCTTGCTGAAGATCACCGTCCAGCTCGCCAGCGAGGTGATCAGCAGGCCGGCCATCACGAGCTGCACGACCAGACTGGCGTTGAGCACGAGGCTGAGGATGGACATGTCTTGGTTCATGGGGTCACCGGGGTGAGGTCTGTGAAAGGGCGTGGGTGATGCCGGCCGGAATGCGCCGCAGCTCGAACCTGGCGGTGTCGACGCACGCGATGCGGATGCTGCCTTCGGTGAGCAGCTCGTCACCGCGCCAGGCCTGCTGCTCGATGGTGATGGACGCGCGCGCCACGCTGGCCAGTCGCACGGTGATGGTGAGCCAGTCGTCGAGCCGCGCCGGGCGCAAGTAGCGCACGCGGGTTTCGCTGACGACGAAGGCCGCGTCGTCGTCGACCCGCATGCGCTCCTGGCTGAAGCCCAGCGAGCGCAGCCACTCGGTGCGCGCGCGCTCGAAGAACTTCAGGTAGTTGGCGAAGAAGACCACGCCGCCGGCGTCGGTGTCTTCCCAGTAGACGCGCAGCCCGATGTCGAAGTCGCGTGGCGTCATTCGTGCTCGCAGATCACCGCACCGCTCAGCGCCGACACCCCGGCTCAGCGCCGCGCCGCGCGCGCAGCCTCGACTTCGACGGCGCGCAGATCGGCCGCGGTCTTGTCGATCACGCCATTGACGAACTTGTGGCCATCGGTGCCGCCGAAGCTCTTGGCGAGCTCGACCGCCTCGTTGATGACCACCCGGTAGGGGATCTCGAGACAGTGCGTGAGCTCGTACACGCCGATCATCAGCACGCCGTGCTCGACCGGTGACAGCTCGCTGAGCTTGCGATCGACGTGGCGCGCGAGCGCGGCATCGATGGTTTCGAACTCGGCAATGCACCCGCTCAGCAGCGCATCGAAGTGCTCCGCGTCGCACGGATCAAAGTTGGCTTGTTCGCGCATGTGCGAGCTGATCACCGATGTCTTTTCGCGCGACAGCAGCCACTCGTACAGGCCTTGCAGCGCCAGTTCGCGCGAGCGCCGGCGCAGCGATTTCTGCGAAGTCTTGGCGGCCTTGGCGGGCTTGGGCGGTGCGGCCTCGGCGCCTGGCGCGTCGGTGGTGGGGGGCAATTCGGTGTCGATCACGAGAGCTTGTCCATCAAATGGGCCATTTCGACGGCCACGCGGGCGGCGTCACGGCTCTTGTCTTCGGCGCGCGCCCAGGCCTGGGCTTCGTCGTCGACGGTGAGGATGGCGTTGGCCACCGGCAGCACGTGGTCGAGCGCCACGCGACTCACGCCCGCGCCGCTTTCGTTGGCCACCAGTTCGAAGTGATAGGTGTCGCCGCGGATCACGCAGCCCAGCGCGATCAGCGCGTCGTAGTTGGCGCTGTCGGCCATGGCCATCAGCGCCACCGGGATTTCCAGCGCGCCGGGCACGGTGACGTGCTCGATCGACTCGGCGTCGACGCCCAGCGCTTTCAGTTCGGCGATGCAGGCTTCGGCCATGCGGTCGGTGATGGCCGCGTTGAAGCGCGCCTGCACGATGCCGATGCAGAAGTCTGCGCCGTCGAGTGGGGCCGTGTGGCCGGTGTCAGCACCTTGCATGGGAAATCCTTGTGGGTTGGTTCATCAGTCGGTGCCTTGCGAAGCGTCTGCGGCGATGAAGCCGGTCACTTCGAGCCCGTAGCCCACCATGCTCGGCATCCGCCTGGGACTGCCGAGCAGTTTCATTCTGGCCACGCCCATGTCGCGCAGGATCTGCGCACCGATGCCGTAGGTGCGCAAGTCCATCGGGGGTGGACGGCGCGCGGCCAGCTCGCCTTGCGGCTGGAATTTCTCGAGCAGCGCGGGCGTGCCTTCGCCGCAGTTGAGCAGCACGGCGATGCCGCGCTCGCTGGCATGCAACCGGGTCAGCGCGCGCGGCAGCGGCCACGAGTGGCGGCAGTGGCCGGTGTCGAGCAGGTCCATCACCGACAGCGGCTCGTGCACGCGCACCAGCACTTCGTCGCGCACGGTCCAGTGGCCGCGCGTGAGCGCCATGTGCAGCCCGCCGGTGCGGTCGCTGAACGAGGTGCAGTCGAAGTCGCCGTATTCGGTCTTGAGCACGCGCTGGCCGATGCGCTCGATGAGCGTTTCGTTGCGGCTGCGGTATTCGATCAGGTCGGCGATGGTGCCGATCTTCAAGCCGTGCTGCTGCGCGAACACCTCGAGATCGGGCAGCCGCGCCATCGTCCCGTCGTCGTTCATGATTTCGCAGATCACCGCGGCGGGCGACAGCCCGGCCATCGCCGACAGGTCGCAGCCGGCTTCGGTGTGGCCGGCGCGCATCAGCACGCCGCCGTCTTGCGCTTGCAGCGGAAAGATGTGGCCGGGTTGCACCAGGTCGGCCGCAGTGGCGTCGCGCGCCACGGCGGCTTGCACGGTGCGCGCACGGTCGGCCGCCGAGATGCCGGTGGTCACGCCCACCGCGGCTTCGATCGACACCGTGAACGCGGTGCCGTGCTGCGCGCCGTTCTTCAGCGCCATCGGCGGCAGTTGCAGCCGCTCGCAGCACTCGCGCGTCAGCGTGAGGCAGATCAGGCCGCGGCCGAAGCGCGCCATGAAGTTGATGGTGTCGGCCGTCACGTGGTCGGCGGCGACCACCAGATCGCCTTCGTTTTCTCGGTCTTCCTCGTCCACAAGGATGACCATGCGTCCGGCTGCCAACTCGGTCAACAGCTCGGGAATAGGGGAAATCGCCATCCTCTGATTGTAGGTGGCGGGCCCTGCTGCGACCGGTGTCGAACCGGCCGGCTTGCGACGGCTGTTCAGGCGGGCGTGGGGGCCGGCGCCGAGAGCATGCGCTCGACGTAGCGCGCGATCAGGTCGATCTCGAGATTGACCGTCGCCGCGGGTCGCAGCTGCCCGAGCGCGGTGTGGTCGATGGTGTGCGGGATCAGGTTGATGCTGATCTCGCAGCCGCCGGCGTGATCGGTCACCCGGTTGACGGTCAGGCTCACGCCATTGACCGTGATCGAGCCCTTGTAGGCCAGGAAGCGCGCCAGCGCGGGCGGCACGTCGATGCGCAAGGTCCAGGACTCGCCGGTCGCTTCGAACACCGTCACCGTGCCGATGCCGTCGACATGGCCGCTGACCAGGTGGCCGCCCAG
>CAIVGK010000141.1 GCA_903905475.1 uncultured Burkholderiales bacterium
CGGCCCACCCAGGCCTCGAGCGAGGTGTCGCCGAAGGTCGGGCCGTCCTTGCGACGCAGCACGTGGCGGCCGCACACGGTGTCGAGCCAGACCGCCTCGCGCTCGCTCTTGCTCCCCGCACCCAGCGGTCCGCGCCGCACCATGCCGCGCAGCCCCTCGACACGCTGCGGCACCGGCGTCATTCAACGCTGCACATAGACCCGGTAGCCGACGATGCGCCCACCCACCTCGCGCGCCAGCGCCGCCACCGCCGAGGGCGCCGCGCCCGAAGGCCGGGTGGCGCCCTCGGGGGTCGAGACCGCCAGGTGGTAGCGCGTGGGCGATGGCGTCGCCTTGCCGCGCGTGGGTGGGGTGGGTGCCCCCGCAGGCGAGTCGACCGCATACGCCACGAACACCTGATCGGCCGGCAAACCGGCGCGCTCGGCGATGTGGGCCAGCGCGCGGCGCACCGCCGCCGAGGCTTTGGCGCTGGGCTGTGGCTGCGCGGTGGCCGGCTTGGTCGCGCCCAGCAACTCGCCCGCCGAGCGCAGCGCGGCACGCCGCTCGCGCCGCTGCAAGCGCTGCGCCTCCAGCGGTGCCAGGCCCTGGGGCACACCGGTGGCAGCGGGCACGCGCGCCGGGTGCAGCGAGGGGTCACCGAGCAAGCTGAACTGCGCCAAGGTCTTGAGGTCGGTCGGGTCGAGCTCGCTGGTTTGCTGCACGAAGCGCTGGCGTGCCATCAGCGTGGCGCGCCCGATCGACGCGCCTTCGAGCACCGCCAGCAAGAAGTACTGCGTGAGCAGGTCGGCCGAGCCGTTGCCCTCGACCGGCCCGTAGGCGATCGTCGAGCTGCCGAAAAAGCCGCACGCGCCTTGCGCCAGGTAGTGCTGGCCGATCGGCAACGGCAAGCCCAGCGTGACCGAGTCGTACAGCTCGCCGCCGTAGCAGCACTCGGCGGCGGCCACCGTGCCGCGGCGGATGCGCCCGGCGATGCCGGTGCTCGACATCGACACCGGCTGGTGCCCGGCGGCGTCCTCGCCATAAAAGCGCGGATCGGCCAGCCCGCCGTGGCAGTTGATGAAGTGCATCAGCGGCGCCAGCCGTGCCGGCGCGGGCGCATCGCGAGCCGGCGGCGACACGCTCATGGCCTTGGACTGGCCGAACACGTTGAACAAGCTGAGCGCCGTCGACGCGCGCCAGGTGCCGGTCGACAAGCCGAAGTACTTGCCGAACTCGGCCACGTCGCGCGTGGCGTGCGCGGCGGCGGCTTCGAGCAGGCCGATCAGGTGCGACGGCTCGGTCGCGCCGGTCAGATCGGGCAGCCGAGCGACCACCCGCGTGGGGCCCTTGAACGCACTCGCTTCGCGGCCATAGCCGGCCTCGCAGGCGTAGGGCAGATCGCTCCAGGCGATGGTGTCGGGGTCGGCCGGCGGCGCGTGCATCGGGTTGGCGACATCCTGATGCGGCACCACGTCGGGCGCGCCGAGGATCATCAGATACGCCGGGTCGACAGCGCGAAACACCGCGTCGATGGCGGCCTTGGCCTGCGCCGGGCTGCTCGCCAGCGTGGCCGGTGCACCGCCGAGTTGTTTCAGGGTGCGCGCATCGTCAAGAAACACCAGCCGGCTGCGAATGCCGCGTTGCCGGTCGGCGGCGATCAGGGCGCGCACCGCCGTGCGGATCTGCGCGAGGCCGGCCGCGCCGTACTTGGCCTTGAGCGCGGCGCGGTGGCTGACGATGAGCTTGTCGTCCACGGGGGTCTCCTGCGGTGGGGGCGGCGAGCGGCGCTCGCGCTCGCGTCGATTCTGGCGGCCGTCCCCGCCGTGTTCAAGCCTCGGCGGCGGTCTCGCGGGTCGACGCGAGGAAGTCGATCAGTTCATCTGCCGGGTAGGGCTTGCCCAGCAGCAAGCTGACGCCGGCTTGGCGGGCCGCCTCGCGCAGCGAGGCGGCGTCGGCCGAGATCATCACGATGGGCAGCCGCGCCGTGCGCGGATCGGCGCGCAGTTCACGCGTCAGCGCCAGGCCGTCGAGCCCGGACAACTCGGCGCCGGTGATCAGCGCATGCAGATCGGCACGCCGGATGTGCTCAAGGGCCAGCAGGCCATCGGTGGCCAGCGTGGTCTGCCAGCCGTGTTGCTCGAGCAGGCGGCTGGTCTTGATGCGCACCACCTTGGAGGCGTCGGCCACCATCACGACGCCGGGCTTCGGTGCAGGTGCAGGTGCAGGCTCAAGCGTGAGCTCGGGCCTGGGCAGGGACGCGGGCGGGGTGGCGGGCGCTTGGGCCGCCCCATCGTCGGCTTGGCGCTCGTGTTGCGAATCGGCGTAAGCGCGTTCCAGCGACTCGAGCGCTTCGCGCTCGCTGCGCTCGGCGGCGGCCTGCGCCGTCGCCGCGCTGGCCTGCTGCGTGAGCGCTTCCAGCTGGCTTTCAGCGGCGACGCGGTCTTGTTCTTCGGCCCGCTCGGCCAGTTGCTCGGCGGCCAGCCGCGCCTCCCATTCGGCGGCCTCGCGGTCGCCTTCGATGCGTGCGGCCTCTTCGGCGGCCTCGCGCTGGGCCCGCAGCGCCACGGCCTCGGGATCCGAGTCGGGCGCCAAGGCGGGCTGGATGCTGTCGAGGCGCGACGACGCACGCCACGCCCTGAAGCGGCTGGGCGCGGCCAGGGTGGACTCGGCGCCCTGATCTTGCTGCGCCGAACGGCGCTGCCTGGCGCGCACGAACCACAGCAGCGCCACCAGCGCCAGCAACGCCCCAGCGATCAGGTATTCGCTCATCGTCACGCACAACCTCCCCGCACCCGCCGTCCGGGCCGCCTGAGCGTAGCGGGGATGGCGCGGGGCGATGTTTCCATTTGTGCCGTGTTCATGCGCTTGTTGCACGGATGCCCCGGGCCATGGGCTACGCTGCTGGGGTGCCGCACCTCGGGCACCGGCACCGAACGCACCCTTGAAACCCACCGCACTCGCCACCACCGCCATGTGGATTGCCCTGCTGATCGCCTTGTGGCTGTGGACGCCCGACATCGACCGCGCCACGCTCGAGGCGCGCTACCTCGACGCGCCCACCGACCTGGTCGAGCTCGCCGGCATGCGGCTGCACGTGCGCGACAGCGGCCCGAAGGACGCGCCGGCCGTGGTGCTGATCCACGGCTTTGGCGCGAGCTTGCACACCTGGGAGCCGTGGGCGCGCGAGCTGGCGCGCCATCACCGGGTGATCCGCCTCGATCTGCCCGGTTGCGGCCTGAGCGAGCCCGACCCCACGGGCGATTACACCGATGCGCGCAGCGTGCAGTTGCTCATCGCGCTGCTCGATCAGCGCGGCATCGAGCGCGCCACGCTGATCGGCCACTCGATCGGCGGGCGCATCGCCTGGACGTTCGCGGCGCGCCATCCCGAGCGCATCGACAAGCTGGTGCTGATCGCCCCCGACGGTTTTGCCAGCCCCGGGTTCGGGTACGGCGCGGCCGCTGAGGTGCCGGTGTCGATGCAGCTGATGCGTCATGTGCTGCCGCGGCCGCTGCTGCGCATGAGCCTCGAGCCCGCCTACGCCGACCCGGCGGTGCTCACCGATGCGCTGACCACCCGCTACCACGAGCTGATGCTCGCGCCGGGCAGCCGCGCTGCGCTGCTCAGCCGGCTGCAGCAGACCACGCTGATCGACCCCAGGCCGCTGCTGCGCGGCATCCAGGCGAGCACGCTGCTGCTGTGGGGCGAGCGCGACGTGATGATCCCGTTTGCCAACTCGGCCGACTACCTGGCGAGCCTGCCGCGCGCCCGGCTGGTGCCCTTCGCGGGCGTGGGCCACCTGCCGCACGAAGAGGCCGCCGTGCGCTCGCTGGCACCGCTGCTCGATTTCCTGACCCCCCCGGCGCCCTGAAGAGGCCCTGCCCGGCCACCGCCCATCGCCGTTTTACTGGCCTGCGGGTCGCACTGCTGGCAGCATTGCCGCCATGAAGTTGCCTGAACACCACCTGGCCGAATGCGCCGATCCGACTGAGCTGACCGTGCTGTTCGACGGTGCGTGCCCGCTGTGCCGCCGCGAGGTCGGCGTTTACCGGGGGCTCACGGCACGCCAGCCGCTGGCCTGGTGCGATGTGAGCGATCCCGCCACGGCGCTGCCCGCCGGCGCGACACGCGACGAGTACCTGGCGCGCTTTCATGTGTTGCGCGGCGGCACCGAGGTGCTCAGCGGCGCACGCGCCTTCGTCGCGCTGTGGTCGGTGCTGCCCGGCTGGCGCTGGCTCGCCCGCGCCGCGGCGCTGCCCGGGGTGACGCCGCTGCTCGAGCTGGCTTACCGCGGCTTCTTGCGCGTGCGCCCGGCGATGCAGCGGCTGGCGCGCGCTTTCGAGCCGCCCGCGGCGGTGCCGGCCGACCTGATCGGCGAGATGCGCTCCGATCACGCCGGCGAAACCGGCGCGGTGTGGATCTATCACGGCGTGCTGGCGTTCTCGCGCGATGCCGGCGTGCGCGACTTTGCCCGCCGCCACCGTGACACCGAACGCAGCCACCTCGAACGCATCGCCGAAGTGCTGCCGTGGCCGCGCCGCAGCCGGCTGCTGGTGCCATGGCGCGCGGCCGGCTTCCTGACCGGTGCGCTGCCCGCGCTGTTCGGCCCGCGCGCGGTCTACGCCACCATCGCGTCGGTCGAAACCTTCGTCAACCACCATTACCAGCAGCAGATCGACCGGCTGACCGGGCGGCCCGAGCACGCCGCGCTGCGCGAGATGCTCATCGAGTGCCAGGCCGACGAATGCGAGCACCGCGACGAATCCATCGCCCAGCGCGGCGCGCCGCCGGGTCGGCTGCTGGCGGCGTGGTGCCATCTCGTGGGCAGCGGTTCGGCTGCAGCCGTGCACATCGCGCGGCGGTTGTGACTCACCGAGTGCGGCCTTGACCCCTGACGCCAAAGTCTCCGCGCCGCCCTCGACCATGAGCCTGGACGACCTGCTCGGTCAGGTCGCACAGTTCACCGACGACGTCATCGTCATCACCGAGGCGGAGCCACTCGACCCGCCGGGCCCGCGCATCGTCTGCGTCAACCCGACGTTCGCGCGCGTGCTGGCATCCGCCAGCGGCGACTGAGCGACGCCGGACCGACGTGTCAGGACGGCGTGGCCATGCGCAGCCGGCGCGCGGCTTCCTCGGCGCGCGCGTCGTCGATCTCGCGCATCACGCCGCCCACATCGACAGCGCCGGTGGGCTGCACGAACACCCCGGTCAACGGCGTCTCGGGCGTGAGCACGCCGCGTTCGTAAAGCGCCCAGATTTCGCAGCCGTGGTCGGTGGCCAGCAACTCGGGCGCGCAGCGGCCGAAGAAGTCGCGCAGGTTCTCGACATCGCGCAGCAGCATGCGCTTGGCGTGGTTGTTGCCGGCGGCGTCCACGGCCTGCGGCAAATCGATGATGACCGGCCCGTCGGCGGCCAGCAGGATGTTGAACTCCGACAAGTCGCCGTGCACGACGCCGGCGCACAGCATGCGCACCACCTCGGTCAACAAGCTCGCGTGGTGAGCGAGCGCCTGCTCGGGGGTGAAGGCCACGTCGTTGAGGCGCGGCGCAGCATCGCCATGCTCGTCGGTCACCAGCTCCATGAGCAGCACGCCCTCGTGGAAGTTGTACGGCTTGGGCACGCGCACGCCGGCCGCGGCCAGCCGGTACAGCGCATCGACCTCGGCGCTTTGCCAGGCGGCTTCCTGCGACTCGCGTCCGTAGCGCGAGCCCTTGGCCATGGCGCGCGCCTGGCGGGTGTTCTTGACCTTGCGGTTCTCGGTGTAGTCGACCGCCTGCCGGAAGCTGCGGTGGGTGGCTTCCTTGTAGACCTTGGCGCAGCGCGTCTCGTCGCCGCAGCGCACCACGAACACCATGGCTTCCTTGCCGCTCATGAGCTGGCGCACGACGGTGTCGATCAGCCCTTCATCGATCAGGGTCTGCAGTCTCGGGGGTGCTTTCATCGGGGGATTTTGCGCGCTCGCCGTGCGGGACCCGATCCCAGATGCACCTCAGCCGCCGCTCAGCGGTGAGCGATGGCGTCGAGCGAGCGCTGCAGCGCGGCGCGTGCGGCGGGGTCGGCGAGATTCGCCAAGACTGCCGACGTGTTGAGCCACTCGAGCAGTTGCAGCATGCGGTAGCCGATGGCCTGACGGGTCAGCTCGAAGGCGCGCCGCTTGCCGTCATCGCCGCCCTCGGCATTCGACGGATCGGGGTAGCCCCAGTGCGTCTTGAGCGGCTGCGCAGCACCGCCGAAAAACACCGGGCAGGCCTCGGCCGCGGCGCTGTCGCACACGGTGATCACCACCGACAGCGGCGGTGAGTCGACGCCGGTGAATTCATCCCAGCTCTTGCTGCGAAAGCCGGCCGTGTCGATGCCCGCGCCGCCCAGCGCCTCGAGCGCGAACGGGTTGATGCGCCCGCCCGGCGCGCTGCCCGCGCTGTGTGCGCGCACCGGCCGACCCAGCCGCTCGGCCCAGTGGTTGAGCATGCCTTCGGCCAGCACGCTGCGCGCCGAGTTGTGGGTGCACAAGATGAGCACGTGGATGGGGTCGTGGGTCATGGGCAAATCTTTGAAGCGGAACGGTGGGATTGGGGCGACAGTTCAGAACGGGTGCGGGATCGAACGGGGGCCAACGCAGCGACGAGCCGGCCGCTCAGCAGCTGGCGCAACTCGAGGCGGTCTGCGGCGCCGCACCCAATTCGCAAGGCTCGCCCTGGCAACAGTGCGCCGTGAGGTACTCGAGCAGCGCGTTCATGCGATCGAGCTGCGGGCGGTAGATCAGGCTGCGCCCGCTGCGCTCATGCGACACCAGCCCGGCGTGCATCAGCTCCTTGAGGTGGAAGGACAACGTCGATGCCGGCACGCCCAGCGTGGCCGACAAGGCGCCCGGCGTCAGCCCCAGCGGCGCCGCACCCACGAGAGCTCGAAACACCCGCAAGCGCATGGGTTGGGCCAATGCGCCCAGCGCGGTGACGGCAGTTTTTTCTTCCATCCTTCCATTTTCATGGAAGCAAATGACAGCGGCATGACCCTCCCGTGGCGGGCCCCGCCGGCGACGGCACAGGGGCGCTGATGGCGCCCCCGAACCCCGTCAGCGCCGTTGCTGCTGGCGGCTGCGCACCTGCGCCAGCGGGCGCTTGCCCTTGAGCTGGCGCTCGATGCCGTCGTTGAGCTGGCTGCGCAGCTC
>CAIVGK010000142.1 GCA_903905475.1 uncultured Burkholderiales bacterium
ATGTGGGCACGCGTGATGACCGCCTTGTTGCCGGTGGCGGTGACGAAGATGTCGGCCTTGTCGGCGGCGTATTCCATCGTCACGACGCGGTAGCCTTCCATCGCGGCCTGCAGCGCGTTGATCGGGTCGATCTCGGTCACCCAGACCTGGGCGCTCAGGGCGCGCAGCGCTTGCGCCGAGCCCTTGCCCACGTCACCGTAACCGGCCACCACGGCGACCTTGCCGGCGATCATCACGTCGGTGGCGCGCTTGATCGAATCGACCAGCGATTCGCGGCAGCCGTAGAGGTTGTCGAACTTGCTCTTGGTGACGCTGTCGTTGACGTTGATGGCGCGGAACATCAAGGTGCCCGCCGCGCTCATCTCGTTCAGGCGGTGCACGCCGGTGGTGGTTTCTTCGGTCACGCCGATGATCTCGGCCGACTTGCGGCTGTACCAGGTCGAGTCCACCGCCAGCTTGGCCTTGATGGCGGCGTACAGGCAGGTTTCTTCTTCGCTGGTCGGGTTGTTGAGCAACGACGCGTCTTTTTCGGCGCGCTTGCCCAGGTGCATCAGCAGCGTGGCGTCGCCGCCGTCGTCGAGGATCATGTTCGGGCCTTCGCCGTCGGTGCCCTTGGCGCCGAATTCAAAGATGCTGTGGGTGTAGTCCCAGTAATCGGTGAGCGTTTCGCCCTTGTAGGCGAACACCGGCGTGCCACCGGCCACCAGCGCGGCGGCCGCGTGATCCTGCGTCGAGTAGATGTTGCACGAGGCCCAGCGCACGCTGGCGCCCAGCGCTTCGAGCGTTTCCACCAGCACGGCGGTCTGGATCGTCATGTGGATGCTGCCGGTGATGCGGGCACCCTGGAGCGGCTGGGACTTCGTGAATTCTTCGCGGATGGCCATCAGACCGGGCATTTCGGTCTCGGCGATCTTGATTTCCTTGCGGCCGAAGTCGGCTTGCGACAGGTCGGCAATGGCGTGGTCTGGCGATGCGATCGCGGTGGGCTTGAGTACGGCGTTCATGTGAGGCTCCGATGAATGAGGAACCCGCACGGCTGTGGGCGAACGGTGTCTTGAATGACCACTCACCCACGAAGAACCACCGTGCGGGTGAGCGCAGTTGCAATGTTGAACTTCGAGCCTGGGACACTGACGTGCCTTGCAACGCTCCTCGAAGCAGACCGAATTCTAAGCGCACACGGTGTGCCGCGTTGCGTGAAAACAGGGGCCGCCACGCCTCATGGGCGGGTTCGGCGCATGTGAGCGGCGTGACAATCCTCCTCTGTTCAAGCCTCACCCCTGACGCCATGAAACCGATCGGAACCCCGCTCAGCCCCCAGGCCACCCGAGTCATGCTGCTGGGCAGCGGTGAGCTGGGCAAGGAAGTGCTGATCGCGCTGCAACGCCTGGGCGTTGAGACGATCGCCGTCGACCGCTACGACCACGCGCCCGGACAGCAAGTGGCCCACCACGCCCGCACCATCGCGATGAGCGACCCGGCGGCCTTGCGTGCATTGATCGAAGCCGAGCGCCCCGATCTGGTCGTGCCCGAGATCGAGGCCATCGCCACACCAGTGCTCGAGGCGCTGGAAGCCGAAGGCGTGGTGCGGGTGATCCCCACCGCGCGCGCCGCGCGCCTCACGATGGACCGCGAGGGCATCCGCCGCCTGGCGGCCGAGACGCTCGGCCTGCCCACCAGCCCGTATCGCTTTTGCGACTCGCTGGCCGAGTTGCGCGCCGCGATCGATGGCCCGGGCGGAAAGCCGGGCATCGGCTACCCCTGCGTCGTCAAGCCGGTGATGAGCAGCTCGGGCAAGGGCCAGAGCAAGATCGATACACCGGCCGACGTGCAAGCGGCCTGGGATTACGCGATGGCCGGCGGGCGTGTCGGGCCGGGCCGGGTGATCGTCGAGGGCTTCATCGATTTCGACTACGAGATCACGCAGCTCACCGTTCGCGCCATGGGGGCCAACGGCGAGGTCGAAACCCATTTTTGCGATCCGATCGGCCATGTGCAGGTGAGCGGCGACTATGTCGAAAGCTGGCAGCCGCACGCCATGCATCCGGCAGCGCTGGCGCGATCGCGCGAGATCGCCCGCGCTGTCACCGACGACCTCGGCCGTGGCTTGCCGGGGCACCCCGCCGGCCTCGGGCTGTTCGGTGTCGAGCTGTTCGTCAAGGGCGAGCAGGTCTGGTTCTCGGAAGTCAGCCCACGCCCGCATGACACCGGCATGGTGACCATGGCGACCCAGTGGCAAAACGAATTCGAGCTGCACGCGCGCGCCATCCTCGGCCTGCCGGTCGACACCACGCTCAAGACGGCGGGCGCCAGCGCGGTGATCTACGGCGGCGTCGATGCCACGGG
The DNA here is from genome assembly GCA_903905475.1 of uncultured Burkholderiales bacterium. Classification (GTDB taxonomy): domain Bacteria; phylum Pseudomonadota; class Gammaproteobacteria; order Burkholderiales; family Burkholderiaceae_C; genus PBB1. The sequence goes on from CAIVGK010000142.1 coordinate 2,347, forward strand.
CATCGTGTTCGACGGCGTGGCCGACGCGCTGCGTGTGCCGAACAGCGAGATCCGGCTGTTCGGCAAGCCCGAGAGCTACGTCAAGCGCCGCATGGGCGTGGCGCTGGTGCGTGATGCCGATGTGGACGTCGCCCGAGCGCAAGCCAAGCTGGCCGCCTCACGGGTCAAGCCGCGCACGGCCTGAAAGCCAAGGGGCGGCTCACGCCGCCCCTTGGGCTCACTCGGTGGGCCGCCTTGAGGCGGCGCCGAACGTCACTCGATCATGCAGTGTGCGGGCTCGTCACAGACCCGCGGCTGCGCGCAGCACGGCGACCTTGTCGGTGCGCTCCCACGTGAATTCCGGCTCCTCGCGGCCAAAGTGGCCGTAGGCAGCGGTCTTCTCGTAGATCGGACGCAGCAAGTCGAGCATCTGGATGATGCCCTTGGGCCGCAGGTCGAAGTGCGCTTTGACCAGCTCGGCGAGCTGGTCGTCGGGGATCACGCCGGTGCCTTCGGTGTACACCGTGATGTTCATCGGCTTGGCCACGCCGATCGCGTAGGCGACCTGGATCTGGCACTGTTTGGCCAGGCCCGCCGCCACGATGTTCTTGGCCACGTAGCGCGCGGCGTAGGCGGCCGAGCGGTCGACCTTGGTGGGATCCTTGCCGCTGAAGGCGCCGCCGCCGTGCGGGCAGGCGCCGCCGTAGGTGTCGACGATGATCTTGCGCCCGGTCAGGCCGCAGTCGCCTTGCGGGCCGCCGATGACGAAACGCCCGGTCGGGTTGACCAGGTAGCGCGTGTCCTTGAGCCAAGCCTTGGGCAGCACCGGCTTGATGATTTCTTCGATCACCGCTTCGATGAAGTCAGGCTTCATCTTCGTGCCGTCGCTCATCTCGGGGGCGTGCTGGCTGGACAGCACCACCGTGTCGATGCTGTGCGGCTTGCCGTCGACATAGCGCATCGTCACCTGGCTCTTGGCGTCGGGGCGCAGGAACGGCAGTCGGCCGTCCTTGCGCAACTGCGCCTGACGCTCGACCAGCCGGTGCGCGTAGTAGATCGGCGCGGGCATCAGCTCGGGCGTCTCGTCGCAGGCGTAGCCGAACATCAGGCCCTGGTCGCCGGCACCGAGGTTCAGGTAGTCGTCGCTCGCGCGGTCCACGCCCTGGGCGATGTCGTTGCTTTGCTTGTCGTAGGCCACCAGCACCGCGCAGCCCTTGTAGTCGATGCCGTACTCGGTGTTGTCGTAGCCGATGCGCTTGATGGTGTCGCGCGCCACCTGGATGTAGTCGACGTTGGCCTGCGTGGTGATCTCGCCGGCCAGCACCACCAGACCGGTGTTGCACAGCGTTTCGGCGGCCACGCGTGACAGCGGGTCTTGCTCGAAGATCGCGTCGAGGATGGCGTCGGAGATCTGGTCGGCCACCTTGTCGGGGTGACCTTCAGACACGGACTCGGATGTGAAAAGGAAATCGTTCGCCACTCTTAAACTCCCGTTGGTTGCAACTTGCGTTGCCGCACCAGTTTTCTGGAAGTTCGGCGAACGCTTTAGCGGTTTGTTGAGCTGTGAGCCCGGCAGCGCTCGAAACCTCTCGAGCTTTCCTGCAATCGCCCCGCAAGTAGTTCCTTAACTCGGCGACGCTTTCATTCTATCGACCCGATGACGCGCTTGATGGCGATATTCCTCAACGTTTTCATGCGTGCGCTGGCCCTGCTGCCACTGCGCTGGCTGCACGCCGTGGGTGCGCCGCTGGGCTGGCTGGTGTTTGCCGTGTCGCCCCCCTACCGGCGACGCTTGCGCGCCCACGCGCGGCAAGCCGGTGTGCCTTGGGCGGTGGCCCGCGCCGCCGTCGCCGGGGCCGGTCGCTCGATGATGGAGTTGCCCTTGCTGTGGCTGCGTCCGCCCGAAGCGCCGCTGCCGGTGCCGGTGCATTGGGAAGGCGGCGAGTTGATCGAGCGGGCGCTGGCGGCCGGCCGCGGTCTGGTGATGCTCACGCCCCACCTGGGTTGCTTCGAGGCCATCGGCCAGTCCTACGCGCAGCGCTACGGCGCCGGGCGCGGCCTGATGACCGTGCTGTACCGCCCGGCGCGCAAGCCCTGGCTGCGCGATCTGGTCGAAGCCGCGCGCCGCCGCCCCGGGCTCGATGCCGCCCCGGCCACGCTGGCCGGTGTGCGCCAGATGATGCGAGCGCTCAAGCGCGGCGAGGTGATCGGCCTGCTGCCCGACCAGGTGCCGCCCGAGGGCCTGGGCGTGTGGGCGCCGTTTTTCGGCCGGCCGGCCTACACGATGACGCTGGCCTCGCGGCTGGTGCAGCAAACCGGTGCGGCCTTGCTGCTGGTGTGGTGCGAGCGGCTGCCCCGTGGCGCCGGCTACGTGGTGCGCGTGAGCGAACTCGCCGAGCCCTTGCCGCAAGAGCCCGTGGCCGCCGCCGCCGCCATCAACCGCGCCATGGAAGGCCTGATCCTGCAATGCCCGCAGCAGTACCTGTGGGGCTACCACCGCTACAAGCAGCCGCGCTCGGGCGGGCTGGCGGCGCTGGCCGCCAAGAAATCACCATGAAGACGCTGCTGTCGAATGCGCTGACCCGCTTCGCTCTGGGCTTGTTGTGGTTGCTGCACTGGCTGCCGCTGGCGTTGCTGGCGCCACTGGGCCGCGGCCTCGGGCGGCTGTCCTTCCGGTTGGCCCGCTCGCGCCGCCGCACCGCGCTGCGCAACCTCGAGCTGTGCTTTCCCGAGTTGAGCGAATCCCAGCGGCTTGATTTGGCGCGCGAGCATTTCCAGTGGATGGGCCGCAGCATCCTCGAGCGCGGGCTGCTGTGGCACGCCTCGCCGGCCCGGCTGCGCCGACTGATCCGCGTCGAAGGCCGGGTCGACTTTGCCGACACGCACCCCGGCGCGCTGATGTGGCTGGTGCCGCACTTCGTGGGCCTGGACGTGGTGGCCGCGGCCAGCCGGCTGTGGGTGTCGCGGCGCGCTTGCAGCATCTACCAAACGCAAAGCAACGCGGTGTTCGATGCCGCCGTGCGGCGCGGGCGCGATCGCTTCGGCAACACCCGGCTGTATTCGCGGCGCGAGACCGCCAAGCCGCTGCTGCGCGCCATCAAGGAGGGCGATGTCTTCTTCAACCTGCCCGACATGGACTTCGGCCTGAAGGACTCGGCCTTCGTGCCGTTTTTCGGCGTGTCGGCGTGCACGCTGCTCACGCCGTCGCGCATGGCGCGGCTGCTGGGCATGACGGTGCAGCCGGTGATCGCCGAGATGCTGCCCGGCTCGCAGGGCTACCGCGTGCGCTTCCTCGAGCCCTGGACCGACTTCCCCACCGACGACCCGCTGGCCGACACCGCCACGCTCAACCGCTGGCTGGAAGCCGAGATCCGCCGCAACCCCGCGCAGTACCTGTGGGTGCACCGGCGCTTCAAGACCCGCCCGCCGGGTGAGGCCCGCTTCTATTGACGGGTCGCCGCGTCCGGCGCGACAACCCTGACGCCGATAATCGATCCCATGAAAATCCGGTTCACCAAGATGCACGGCGCCGGCAACGACTTCGTCGTGCTCGACGCCACGCAAGAGCCGCTCAGCTTGTCGCCCGACCAGATGCGACGCCTCGCCGACCGCCGCTTTGGCGTCGGGGCCGATCAGATCCTGGTCGTCGCACGCAGCGCCACCGCCGGGGTCGATTTCGGCTACCGCATCTTCAACCACAGCGGCGAAGAGGTCGAGCAGTGCGGCAACGGCGCGCGCTGCTTCGTGCGCTATGTGCGCGACAAGGGCCTGTCCGACAAGTCGACGCTGCGCGTGCAAACCGTCAACAGCCTGCTCGAGCTGCACCTGCTTGACGATGGCCGTGTGCGCGTCGATATGAACGCGCCGGTGTTCGAGCTGCCGCGCGTGCCCTTCCGTGACGCGGGGCTGCGCGTGCACCGCGTGCCGGTCAAGGGCGATGCCCGCGGCACGCTGTTCGAGATGTGGCCGCTCAACATCAAGGGCCATTCGGTCGAGGTGGCGGTGCTGTCGATGGGCAACCCGCACGCCGTGCAGCTCGTCGACGATGTCGATGCCGCGCCGGTCGAGTTGCTCGGCCCGCTCATCGAGCACCACACCAGCTTTCCGCGGCGCGTCAACGCCGGCTTCATGCAGATCGTCTCGCGCCGCCACATCCGCTTGCGCGTGTTCGAGCGCGGTGCTGGCGAGACGCTGGCGTGCGGCACGGGCGCTTGCGCCGCGGTGGTGGCCGGCATCCGGCTGGGCCTGCTCGACGCGGTGGTCGATGTCGACACACGCGGCGGGCGGCTGACCATCGAATGGCAGGGCGCCACCGACGGCCTGGCCAGCCACGTGTTCATGTCCGGCCCGGCCGAAACGGTTTTCGAAGGCGAGATCGACCTGTGAGCTGCGGCCCCACCGCCGCGCATCTTCATCAACGAACCATGAGCACCACACCGTGAGCAACGCCACCGGAGTCCAGGGCATCACCGAAACCGACATCGCCAACTACCTGGCGAACACGCCGGGCTTTTTCGAGCGGCACGCCGAGCTGCTCAGCTCGATCCAGCTGACCAACCCGCACGGCCCGCGCGCGGTGTCGCTGCAGGAGCGGCAAATGGATCTGCTGCGCGAGCGGCTCAAGGGCTTCGAGCACAAGATCATGGAAATGATCCGCCACGGCCAGGAAAACGCCGCCATCGCCGACCGGCTGCACCGCTACACGCGCTCGCTGCTGATCACCACCGATGCGGCCGCGCTGCCCGACGTGCTGGTGCGCGAGCTGATGCACCAGTTCCTGATTCCGCAAGCGGGCATCCGCGTGTGGGGCGCGGCGGCCGAGCACGCCGCGCTGCCGTTTGCGCGCGAGGTCAGCGCCGACGCGTGCAGCTTCGCGTCTAGCCTGTCGCTGCCGTACTGCGGCGCCAACGCCGGCTTCGAGGCCGCGACCTGGCTGGACGACCCGTCGACCATCGCCTCGCTGGCGCTGATCCCGCTGCGCCACGGCAGCAGCACCGACGCCTTCGGCCTGCTGGTGCTGGGCTCGCCCGACCCGACGCGCTTTGCCGCCGACATGGGCACCGACTTCCTGATGCGCATCGGCGAGATCTCCAGCGCCGGCCTGTCGCGCCTGACCCGAGCGGCTTGACCCCGAGCGGCGCGCGCATGAGCGATTCATCCGCCGCCAGCGCCGCCGATTCCCCGGCCCCGGGGTGGCACGACGACCTGGTGCGTCACCTGCAGCATTTGCGCGTCGAGCGGCGGCTCGCCGCGCGCACGCTGACGATGTACACGCAGGCCTTTGCGCGGCTGCAGCGCTTGGCCGGCGCGGGTGATGTGGCGCTGCGCGAGGTGCAGCCGCACCACGTGCGCCGCTGGGCCGGCCAGTTGCACGCGCAGGGGCTGGCGCCGGGCAGCATCGCCATCGAGTTGTCGGCCTGGCGCGGCTTTTACCGCTGGCTGGGGCGCGACGGCCTGGTGCTGCAAAACCCGGTGGCCGGCGTGCGCGCGCCCAAGGCGGCCAAGCCGCTGCCCAAGGCGCTGTCGGTCGATCAGGCGGTGGCGCTGGCCGCCTTCGAGGCGCCGCCACCGGCGCACCCCCACGGTGCGGCCATCGCTGCGCGCGATCAGTGCCTCACCGAGCTGCTCTACGGCTGCGGCCTGCGGGTGGCCGAGCTGGTGTCGCTCGATGTGCAACCCGGCCCCCATGCCGTGGGCTGGATCGACATCGCCGACGCCACCGCGCACGTGCTGGGCAAGGGCCGCAAGCGGCGCAGCGTGCCGGTGGGTGCGGCCGCGCTGCACGCGCTGCAGGCTTGGCTGGCGCTGCGCGACCAACTCGCCGCGGCCGACGAGCCGGCATTGCTGGTCGGCCAGCGCGGCGCGCGCCTGACCACCAACCAGGCGCGCTTGAGCCTCAAGCAGCGCGCGCAGCAAGCCGGGCTGCCCACGCACGTGCATCCGCACATGCTGCGCCACTCGTTTGCCACCCATTTGCTGCAGTCCAGCGG
>CAIVGK010000143.1 GCA_903905475.1 uncultured Burkholderiales bacterium
GAACCACCCCCCTCGACTGAACTCAGGCGATCACAGCTTCGACTTGACCAGCGCGATCGCTCGCTCCGACAGCGGCACCGCGCTGGCCAGCAACGAGGCGATCTCGTTGCGGCAGGCCTGCGCGAACACGGCGTCTTGCAGGCTGGGCACGTTGATGTCCACGTTGAGCGCCGCGCTGCGCAGGGCGGCTTGCGCTGCGAGCGCGCCCACGCCGGCGTCACTGATCACGTTGCGGTTGCCCACCTCGGCAGCGCGCATCGACAGCTTGATGACGTCGGCACAGGCGCGGGCGCAGGCCAGTGGCGCCTCGGTGGCGGCGCGCAGCGCGTGCTGGATGGCCGCGCCGCGCGCGGCCTTGTCCTCGTCGCTCAGCTTGGGCAGGCCGTAGGCGGCCATCAGGCCATTGAAGGCGGCGATGTCCTCGGCCACCATGTCGGCCAGGCGCTGGCGCAGCGCTTCGGCATCGTGCAGCACCGAGCGCATCTCGCCTTCGACCTCGGCGTAGTTCTTCTTGCCGATGGTCAGGTTGCACACCATGCTGACCAGAGCGGCGCCCAGCGCGCCCATGATGGCCGCACCGCTGCCGCCGCCCGGGGTGGCCGCGCTGCTGGCGAGTTCGTCGAGGAATTGCGTGACGGGCTGTTCAATGATCATGTCGGTGTCTCCAGTTCAGGCCAGCGCCATCGCCTTGGCGGTGGCATAGATTTCTTCGGCGTCGAGCACCCGGTCCGAGGCCTCGAACAACTGCGCAACGCAAGCCCGGTGCACCGCGAGCTTGAGCGCGCCAAAGCCGATCGCGCCCCAGCAGGCGCGGCCGTGGCGGTCGACTCCGCGGTCCATCATGTCGATGCCCTCGATGCCGAGCGGCGGCGTCGCGTTCGAGTCGGCCAGATAGAGAATCGTCGGGTTGTTCTTCCAGTCGTCTTCGCGCAGCAGCACGCTGCTCGCCGCCCCCGTGGCGAACACGATGTGAGCACCTTCACAGGCACGCGCACGCGAATCGCCATCGGGCGCCTCGATGGCCTGCACGTCGATGCCAAAACCCGCCTTGAGGTGGTCGCACGCCTTTTGCGCGTTGGCCAGCGTGCGCGAGGTGATCGCCACCGTCACGCCCTCCTTGGCCAGCATCACCGCAGCGCGCTGGCCGACCGGCCCGGTGCCGGCCAGGATGACCGCGCGCAAGCCGGCGAGTTGCCCGCCCGCGCTCTTGAACAGGCAGGCCACGCCGGCCGCCGCGGTGGTGTTGGAGCCGTTGCTGTCGAGCATCACCGACACGCGAAAGTTGGAGAAGAACTTGCCGCGCACCGCCTTGAACAGCGCCTCGCCCGCGGCCAGGTTGCTGCCGCCGACGAACAGCGCGGTGGACTTCTTGTCCTTGGGCGCGCGCGTGAAGATGGCGCCTTCGACCAGCGCGCCGACGTTCGCCGCGTTGATGCCGCCGTGAGGCACCACATGGTCGGCGCCGCCGTCATAGGCCACCACGGTGTCGAAGACGGACGGGATCGGGTCGGTGTCGAACTGGAACAAGAGCTTTTTCATGGAGGTCCTCGCAATGCAATCAGATTCACAGCAGCGCGCATCAGCTCAGCAGATGCTGCGGCGCGCCGCTCACAAAACACTCGATGTTGTCGATCAGCTGATCGGCCAGGCGCTGCATCGCGCCGTCAGACGCCCACGCCACATGAGGCGTGAGGATGAAATTGGGCAGCCGCAGTTCGAGCAAGGGGTTGCCGGCGGTGGGTGGCTCGGCGCTCAGCACATCGAAACCCGCGCCGGCGATCAGCCCTTGGAGCAAGGCCGCCACCAGCGCCGCCTCGTCGACCAGCCCGCCGCGCGCCGTGTTGATCAGGATCGCGCCGGGCTTCATCTGGCGCAACTGAGCCAGGCCGATGAGGTTGCGCGTTTGGGTCGTCAGCGGGCAATGCAGCGACACCACATCCGACTCGGCCAGCAACCGCTCCAGCGGCACGAAATCCAGCTCGGCTGAGGCCGAGGTGGCGTGCTCGGCAAACAGCACACGCATGCCGAAAGCACGCGCCACCGCTGCGGTGGCGTGACCCAGCGAGCCGGCGCCCACGATGCCCATCGTGCTGCCGTGCAGGTCACGGATCGGGTGGTCGAAAAAGCAGAACTGATCGGCCTGCTGCCAGCGCCCACGCTCGACGTCCGCGCGGTACTCGAGCAGCCGACGGCGCAGCGCGAGGATCAACGCGAAGACATGCTCGGGCACGCTGTGTGTCGCATAGCGGCGGATATTCGCCACCGCAATGCCGCGCTCGCGACACGCGGCCAGATCGATGATGTCGTGGCCGGTGGCGGCCAGCGCGATCATCTTCAGCCGCGGCAGTTGCGCCAGCTCGGCAGCCCCGAGGCGCACCTTGTTGGTCACGGCGATGGTGGCGTCGCGCAAGCGCTCGACGGTCTGATCGGGTGACGTCGCCGCGAACTCCTGCCAGGTGTGCGCGAAGGCGGGACGGCGCAGCGCCGCCCGCAGCGTCGAGCGGTCGAGAAACACCAGATGTTCGGTCAGGTTGGCCACATCGCATTGTCGACGCGCCGCGCCCGACCGCCCCGCCCCCGTCACCATCGGACCGGCGCTCGGTGCCATCATCCCGGCTGATTTCAAGACCCGCTTCGATGCACCCCACCCGCAAGGAACCCTCATGAGCTTCACCCTCGTCGAGCAGGCCACACCGCGCCTGCACCGCTCGGAACTCGCCGTTCCCGGATCCAGCCCCGACCTGTTCGAAAAGGCCGCGCGTTCGGCCGCGGACATCATCTTTCTCGACTGCGAAGACGCCGTGGCACCCGACGACAAGGAGCAAGCGCGCAAGAACATCGTCGCCGGCCTGAACGACATCGACTGGGGCGGCAAGACGATGATGGTGCGCATCAACGGGCTCGACACGCACTACATGTACCGCGACGTGATCGACATCGTCGAAGCCTGCCCGCGGCTCGACATGATCCTGATCCCGAAGGCCGGCGTGGCAGCCGACGTGTACGCGCTCGACATGCTGGTCACGCAGATCGAAGCGGCCAAGCGACGCACCAAGCGCATCGGCTTCGAGGTGCTGATCGAGACCGCGCTGGGCATGGCCAACGTCGAGGCCATCGCGCAGTCGTCGCGGCGGCTCGAGGCCATGAGCTTCGGCGTGGCCGACTACGCCGCGTCCACCCGCGCGCGCACCACGGTGATCGGTGGCGTGCACAAGGACAGCGTGGTGCTCACCGACAAGGACGAGCACGGCCAGCGGCAATCCTTCTGGACCGACCCGTGGCACGCGGCGCAAACGCGCATGCTGGTGGCCTGCCGCGCCTACGGACTGCGCCCGATCGACGGGCCGTTTGGCGATTTCAGCGACCCGGACGGCTTCGTGGCGGCCGCCCAGCGCGCCGCGGTGCTGGGCTATGAAGGCAAGTGGGCGATCCACCCGTCGCAGATCGAGCTGGCCAACCGCGTCTACACCCCGTCTGAGGCCGAGGTGAACAAGGCGCGCCGCATCCTCAAGGCGATGGCCGAAGCCGCCCGACAAGGCCGCGGCGCGGTATCGCTCGACGGCCGGTTGATCGACATCGCCAGCATCCGCATGGCTGAAGCCCTCATCGCCAAGGCCGACTCGATCGCCGCTGGCAGTTGAACCGGCCCGCGCGCGGCGGGCGCGACTCAGCCCTGCCGCACGCAGTCCACGCCGTAGCGCTTGCCACCGCCTTCGATGTCCTCTTCGACCAGCCCGTGCACGTCGGTGGCAAAGCCCGGGAAAGCGGCGTTGAAGTCGCGTGTGAAGCGCAGGAAGTCGACGATCTTCTTGTTGAACACCTCGCCCGGGATCAGCAGCGGGATGCCCGGCGGGTACGGCGTGAGCAAGGTGGTGGTGATGCGCCCTTCAAGCGCCTCGATCTCGACGCGCTCGGTGCGGCGGTGCGCGATGTAGGCGTAGGCGTCGCTAGGCTTCATGGCCGGCTGCAGGTCTGACAGGTACATCTCGGTGGTCAGGCGCGCGATATCGCCCTTGGCGTACATCGCATGGATGCTTTGGCACAGGTCGCGCAAGCCGGTGCGCTCGTAGCGCGGGTACTTGGCCACGAACTCGGGCAGCATCTTCCACATCGGCAGATTGCGGTCGTAGTCGTCCTTGAACTGCTGCAGCGCGGTCACCAGCGTGTTCCAGCGGCCCTTGGTGATGCCGATCGTGAACATGATGAAAAACGAGTACAGCCCGGTCTTCTCGACCACGATGCCGTGCTCGGCGAGGTACTTGGTGACGATGCTCGCCGGAATGCCGGTCTTGGCAAACTTGCCCGACACATCCAGCCCCGGCGTGATCACCGTGCTCTTGATCGGGTCGAGCAGGTTGAAGCCCTCGGCGAGGTTGCCGAAACCGTGCCACTTGTCGCCGGCTTTCAACACCCAGTCGGTGCTCTTGCCGATGCCCTCGGCGGCGATCTTGTCCGGCCCCCAGACCTTGAACCACCAGTCGCGGCCGAACTCCTTGTCGACCTTGCGCATGGCGCGGCGGAAATCCATCGCCTCGGCGATGCTTTCCTCCACCAGCGCCGGCCCGCCCGGGGCTTCCATCATGGCCGCAGCGACGTCGCAGCTGGCGATGATCGAGTACTGCGGGCTCGTCGAGGTGTGCATCAGGTACGCCTCGTTGAACAGATGGCGGTCGAGCTTGCGCTCTTGCGCGTCTTGCACCAGCACCTGCGAAGCCTGGCTCAAGCCGGCCAGCAGCTTGTGCGTGGACTGCGTGGCAAACACCAGCTGGTCCTTCGGACGCGGCCGGTTCTTGCCCATCGCGTGGAAGGTGCCGTAGAAGCGGTGAAACGCCGCGTGCGGCAACCAGGCCTCGTCGAAGTGCAGCGTGTCGACGTAGCCGTCGAGCGCGTGCTTGATCGTCTCGGTGTTGTAGAGCACGCCGTCGTAGGTGCTCTGCGTCAGCGTCAGGATGCGCGGCTTGACGTTCTTGACGTCGACGCCCTTGAGCAGCGGATTGGCAGCGATCTTCTTGCGGATGGCGTCGGGCGAAAACTCCGACTGCGGGATCGGGCCGATAATGCCGAAGTGGTTGCGCGTGGGCCGCAGGAACACCGGCACCGCGCCGGTCATGATGATCGCGTGCAGGATCGACTTGTGGCAGTTGCGGTCGACCACCACCACGTCGCCCGGGGCCACCGTGTGGTGCCACACCATCTTGTTGGACGTGCTGGTGCCGTTGGTCACGAAGAAGCAGTGATCGGCATTGAAGATGCGCGCCGCGTTGGTTTCGCTGGCGGCGATCGGGCCGGTGTGATCCAGCAACTGGCCGAGTTCCTCGACCGCGTTGCACACGTCGGCGCGCAGCATGTTCTCGCCGAAGAACTGGTGAAACATCTGCCCCACCGGGCTCTTGAGAAACGCCACGCCGCCGCTGTGCCCCGGGCAGTGCCACGAGTACGAGCCGTCTTGCGCGTAGTCCATCAGCGCCTTGAAGAACGGCGGGGCCAGCCCGGCCAGGTAGGTCTTGGCCTCGCGGATGATGTGACGTGCCACGAACTCGGGCGTGTCCTCGAACATGTGGATGAAGCCATGCAGCTCGCGCAGCACATCGTTGGGCAAGTGCTGCGAGGTGCGCGTTTCGCCGTACAGGTAGATCGGGATGTCGGCGTTCTTGAAGCGGATTTCCTCGATGAACTTGCGCAGGCTCAGCACCGCCGGGTCGAGCTCGGGGCCGGGCGTGAACTCCTCGTCGTCGATCGACAAGATGAACGCGCTGGCGCGGCTTTGCTGCTGCGCGAACTGGCTCAGGTCGCCATAGCTGGTGGCGCCCAGCACCTCGAAGCCCTCTTGCTCGATGGCCTGCGCCAGCGCACGGATGCCCAGTCCAGAGGTGTTTTCCGAGCGGTAGTCCTCATCGATGATCACGATCGGGAAACGAAAGCGCAGCATGGCAATCCTGACGGTAGGGCGGGGGTGAAGAGCGCGGAGTTTAGGCCGCGCCGATGACCGGGATTTGCGCGCCGCCAACTACACTGCTTCAGGGCCATCGCGGCCCGGATCTCGAGGACGACATGGACGTTTCACAAGCCACGCTGTGGTGGTTGGCCGCAGGTCTGGCGGTGGTGGCCGAACTGGCCAGCGGCACCTTCTATTTGCTGATGATCGCGCTGGGCCTGGGCTGCGGCGCGCTGGCGGCCCATCTGGGGCTGAACGGTGCTGGCCAAGTCGCCTCAGCCGCCGCGGTCGGTGCCGGCGCCACGGCGCTGTGGCACTGGCGGCGCTACAGCCAGCCACGCGGCCTGCCCGCGCGGGAAAACCGCGACGTCAACCTCGACATCGGCGATGCGGTGGCCGTGGCCGCCTGGGCCGCCGACCGCACCGCGCGCGTGCAGCACCGCGGCACCGACTGGACGGCCCGTCTGCAGCCCGGCTTCGCCGCCCAGCCAGGCCCGCACAAGGTGGTGGCCGTCGAAGGCAACTGGCTGGTGCTGGCTCCGACCGACACCGCCTCCTGAGTCCACCGAATCACCCCACGAAAGCGCCCGCATGGAATTCGCCCTGATCTTCGCCGTCATCGCCGTCATCTTCATTTCGCAGACCTTCAAGATCGTGCCACAGCAAAACGCCTGGGTGGTCGAGCGCCTGGGCAAGTACGACCGCACGCTCACGCCGGGGCTGAAATTCGTGGTGCCCTTCATCGAGAAGGTGGCCTACAAGCATTCGCTCAAGGAAGTGCCGCTCGATGTGCCCAGCCAGGTGTGCATCACCCGCGACAACACCCAGCTGCAAGTCGACGGCATCATCTATTTCCAGGTGACCGACCCGATGCGCGCGAGCTACGGATCGAGCAACTACCTGATCGCCATCACGCAGCTCGCCCAGACGCTGCTGCGCTCGGTGATCGGCAAGATGGAGCTCGACAAGACCTTTGAAGAGCGCGACACCATCAACGCCTCGGTGGTCAACGCACTCGACGAAGCCGCCGCCAACTGGGGCGTGAAGGTGCTGCGCTACGAAATCAAGGACCTGACCCCACCGGCCGAGATCTTGCGCTCGATGCAGGCGCAGATCACCGCCGAGCGCGAAAAGCGCGCCCTCATTGCCGCCAGCGAAGGCCGCAAGCAAGAGCAGATCAACATCGCCACCGGCGAGCGCGAGGCCTACATCGCCCGGTCTGAGGGCCAGCGCCAGGCCGAGATCAACAACGCCCAGGGCCAGGCCGCGGCCATCACCGCCGTGGCCGATGCCACCGCCGGTGCCATCACCAAGATTGCCGAGGCCATCCGCTCCCCCGGCGGCGAGCAGGCCGTGCAGTTGAAGGTGGCCGAAAAGGCTGTCGAGGCTTACGCCCAACTGGCCCAGAAGAACAACACCATGATCGTGCCCGGCAACATGAGCGAGGTGTCGGCGCTGATCGCCACGGCCATGACGCTGTTCAAGAGCAAGCCTCCCGGAGGCCACTGAGCCATGGCTGTCAACGTCGTGGGCACCGAGCTCGTGCCCTGCTCGTATTCGCCGCTCACCGGCTTTTTCCGCGACGGCTGCTGCAACACGCGCGCCGACGACACCGGCTTGCACCTGGTGTGCACCAAGGTGACGGCCGAGTTTCTGGCGTTTTCTTCGCAGCAGGGCAATGACCTCGTCACGCCACAACCCGCACACCGTTTTGTCGGTCTCAAACCCGGCGACCGCTGGTGCCTGTGCGTGGCGCGCTGGCTCGAAGCGCTCAAGGCCGGCGTCGCGCCGCCCGTGGTGCTCGAGAGCACCCACAGCAACACCCTCCGGCACGTGCCTCTCGAGACGCTGCAAGCCCACGCGTTGAAGACCGTGGGCTAAACTCGCGGGCTTCGGAGAGGTGGATGAGCGGTTTAAGTCGCACGCCTGGAAAGCGTGTGGGGGCTAATAACCCCCCGCGGGTTCGAATCCCGCCCTCTCCGCCAGAGATAGGTCTTTGACTGTCCACACAGGTCCAAAGGCAAGCATGCAAAGCCCCGTAAGCCATTGTGCTGCGGGGCTTTTTTGTTTTTCTGCGTCCACACGGATAGACTTGAAGCCACGCTCTGACGTTGGCATCACTGTTGGTATGTGACGTTGAGCATGTTGGTATTTCAATTCCCCTCGTATTGGATCTGGTCATGGCACTGACTGACACCGCGGCAAGGAAGGCGCAAGCCACCGACAAAGTCCAAAAGTTGACGGACGGTTCCGGTTTGCACCTGCGACTAGAACCGACCGGGCGAAGCTTTGGCCATCTGGGCCAAGAACTCGCGCTTGCGCGTTCGCTTGGTCGTCAGGTTCAGGCCCAGATCGGTTTGTTTCATGGCTCGAATCGTCGCTTCTCAATCACACCGCGGCAAGCAGACTTGCACGGGGGTTTTGCAGACCATCCCCAACGAGGAGATCGCAACGTGTTCGCAACGTTCTACAAAATGTCCGTAAGGGGAATGCTGAGTTGCTTGATCGCCGCGGCGATCCTCACGCCAATCACTGGGAACGCGCAAGCAGACTCGCGAATTGCCAGTTCAATGACGAGCCTAAAGTCCATGGCGGGAAAAGTGGGAGCGCCCAAGCTCGAAGGGAGGGAGGCTGTTGGCGGCAAGGATGCTCCCGCCCTTTATTTCGGCTCCACGAAGGTCAACAACAATTTCGACATCGTTGATGCGGCGAGCAACGAAGACGGCAAAGGAATGACAGCGACTTTCTTTGCCAAGAGCGGACATGAATATATTCGCGTTTCCACCAGTGTGCCCAAGCCTGACGGCAGCGGGCGGGCGATCGGCACGGTTCTGGCCCCCGCCGGCAAAGCCATTGCCGAACTCGAGCAAGGAAAGTCCTTCTACGGCGAAGTGGGGATTCTTGGTACGCCATACATCACCGGCTATGAGCCAATGAGAGACGCTGCTGGCAACATCATCGGCATCTATTACGTGGGCTACAAAAAGTAACGGGTCCGCCTGACGGTGTCTTGCCAATTGCTGCCAAGCTTCTCAAGAAGCCTGGCCGCGCTTCCGCATCATCATCTTTGCGCACTGAACCGCCTCGGGATTGAACTGACCCAGAAGTTGGACAGTTAGAAGCTAGGGGCGGTCTGTACAAGTGACCGGCAAATGCGTATCCGGTAGCGACGTGATGGCGGTGTGCCGATTCGGCGGTTCCGGGCGTCGGTTGTGCACCTCGAAGTGTAGTTTTACCTCGCCTTGGTGCGGTAGATCGCTTTGCTAATTTTTGAAAGGAGTCGCAAATGCTCGTACGCCTTTTGTATATCAGCCAACCGGTGGGTCCAGTTACTTCTACGGTCACCACGTCAATCTTGGAAAAATCCCATAAAAATAATCAAAAGTCAAACATCACCGGTATTTTGTGTCAAGGCTCTGGCTTGTGGATGCAGGCTTTGGAAGGTGAAAGAACTCAGATAAATAAACTTTACTCTCAGATCATGTCGGATCGACGACACCAAAATCTAGAGATACTCGCGATGGAGGAAATTACCCAGAGACGATTCGGCCAATGGTCTATGGCACTTGTTTATTTGAGTAAAGAGGATCCGATGATACAGATGGCACATCCTGAATTTGATCCCTATTCAGCTTCAGCCAATGACGCCATGTCGCTGTTTGATGATCTAATTAAATCAAGTAGTCCTATTTTATTAAGGGATTAATAATATCAAAAAACTAAAATTGCATCTTTCCATCAACCGTCATCCTGATTAATCAGCCATCGTTTCTAACCTACTGGTTTTTTAATTTTTCCCTTAAATTGGCTGTAAACCAACAGGCGGAGTTTCTTTCCCAAACGCAATGTAGTCATAAATCATTTTTTCAGTCTCGTTGTCACTTTCACAGTAACTAGCGAGAATCTGCATGAAGGTTTGTTCGTCGGCTTCAAAACTCGCCATCGTCCAGTTTTCGAACATCCTTTCTTTGGTCACGCACATTTTCATGACGCTGAAGTCTTTGTGTCTGTTATCGGTCTGGATTAAATTAATTAGATCCATGATGACCTGGCGTGGGCCCTCAAGTATCTGAAGAAATTCTCCATTACTGGAAATTAAACAACCTGAAATGCCTTTTTTCATATTGTTCAGGCGTGAGGTTTTTAGTATTTCCTTCTCCCCATCGGCGTCGGTAAGGCTGATGGAGTGGTAGACAGCTTGGAAAAGGTGGTTTAAGTGGTCAACATTGGGAAAATCAGTCATTTGATGCTTTCAAAAAGATTTAAGGTCTCAAGTAAAAATTAGGACAGTTAAATCGAGCTTGAGAGAACGTCTGAACTAACCTCACCCAGCATTGGCACTTTCTCAGCATCGCCAAATCGAGTCGTTTCCAGAATCATCGCCGCGGCCAAGGTCAGCCATGTCGCATGGCTCAGATGGTCGCTGCCAGAGACGATCTGCGCAAGTGAAACGTGCGTTAGCCAAGCTGGTGCCCAGCACGTCGCTGCGCTCATCGATCACGCCCACGGCGCGCAGCAGATGCTGAACCGCCCCGGTTTTGAACTGACCCCCAGAAGTTGGACGAACTTCAAGGGGTCCTATGGTGAAGTACGAGACGAAGTTCAAGCTCGAGGTCGTTGAAAGCTTTCTGGCTGGAGAAGGCGGTGCGAAGCTGCTTGCAAGGCGCTGGTCAGTGTCCGAGGAAAAAATTCGCAGCTGGGTGAGCCGGTACCGAGTGCACGGAGTTGCCGGTTTGCAGCCAAAACGCGGTTCCTACACGGCTCAGTTCAAGGTGCAGGTGCTGTCGCATCAAGATCGTGACCAGCTATCGAGTCGGCCGGGTGGCTGCGATTTACGATGTTCGCAATCCGAATCAGGTTGCCGTCTGGCGGCGCGCCTTCGATGACGGAGGTGTCGCAGCACTGGAACACAGAAGGCAAGCCCATCATATGAAGGTCGACTCGTCGGATCCAAAGCCACCGGACACGGACGACGCCGGCTCGCACCGGGCGCTGCGTGAAGAAGTTGAACGACTTCGCGCGGAGCTTGCGTACCTAAAAAATTGGAGACCTTGATTCGATCGAATCGGCAAGTTGCGCAGAAAGAGCGCAAGCCGTCCTCGAGCTGAGGCCTGATCATTCATTGCCGGCGCCGCTGAAGGCGGCGTGCCTATCGCGCAGCACGTCCACGCTCAGGCACTTCAGGCGCCGGCCATTGGCCAGGCTGTCGCTGACAAAGTCCATGCTCCAGACCTCGTTGACGCTGCGCGCCAGGTGTAGCGGCACGCGCTCGGACGACGGGCGCTTGACCTTCGTGCGCTTGCGCACCGCAAGGTTGGCCGCGCTGTACAGGCGGTAGACGCGCTTGTGGTTGACGCCCGGGGACTCGGGACGCAGCAGGTCGTGGATGCGTCGGTAGCCGAAACGACGTCGTTGGTGCGCGATCTCGGCACCAGGACGCAGTGGGTCTGCTGGCCCAGCATCCAAAGCCCCGCAAGCCGTTGTGCTGCGAGGCATTTCTTCTGTCTCCACAAAGACAGACCCGGATCCAAGCTCTGGCGTGGGCGCCCCCGCGAGGGTGGACACACACGCGAGGCGCGTCGCACGGTGCCCAACCTGGTCGCTTGGCACCGTGACGCGGCGCCTCTACCTTGAGGCCAGGGGTCGCATCGCCACCGCAGAGTGCGTACGACAGTCGCGCCCGAGGTTGCTCACCACGAGGGCTTGGTCGAAACCGTCGGTCAGGCCGTCGAGGTTGAGGTCGTAGACGCTGGAGCGACCCCAGGGCGGCCGGGCGAACGACTGCCAGTCGGCCAGGTCGCGCGCATTGACCACGAGGTCGCCGTTGCCGTCGCCGGGGCAGGCAGGCGCCGATGCACGAATGGCTGCGAGCCGAGCGGTCAGCCCGTCGAAGGACGATTGCTGCTCGGGGGTCAGCGTACCGGGCGCGAGCGACGTGCCTGCCTTGTCGAGCACCACCGGGCGGGACGTGCTGATCGCGTAGAACTCGATTTCGGTGCGGTCAACACAAGTCTGCGGCGACGCGGTATTGCAATCCTTGAAGCCGTTTTCAACCAGCTTGTAGCGGGTGTCACGCACCGCGACCGAAGTCAACGGCTGGACACCAACCGTGTCCTGACCGTTTGCCGCAAGGAAGTTGTTGACCTGCGAGCAGTACTTGAAGCCGCCTGCCGGGGCGGGGGCGCTGCCGGCCTGAGCCACCGATCCCTGCCCCCACCAGGTGCCATTGTTGTCCGCGCACACGCTCGGACTGACGGGGATTTGCGTGCAGCTCGCGCCGATGAGGCATGGGCCGTTGAGAGCGCCGTTGGCCTGCAGGTTCAGCCCGACCTCGGTGTAGTTCCACTCTCGGATGGGACCCTGGGCAGGATCACTCAAATAGGCCAGCATCGGCTGCGCGTCGATCTGTTGCGCAACCGCTGCCTGGACGTCGGTGATCCCGGCGATTTCGGCGAAGAGCGCGTAAAGGTCGACCAGGTTCACCATCGACGAGACCACCCGCCCCTCAGGCACCAGCCCCTTCACCAGCGGACCGGCCACCAGCAGTGGCACCCACACGCCGGTCTGATAGGCGGTGCCTTTGGCACGTGAGACGTCGAAGGGCGGCTTGACGGTCGTGCCGAGGCTGCCGTTGTCGCCGACGATGATGACCATGGTGTTGGCGCCCTCGGGCGTGTAGACGAGGGTGCCGTCCGTGGCGCGGCGAGCCACGCCGGCGCCCACGAGCAGCCGCCCGATCTCGCGGTCCATCGACTCGATGACCAGATTCGACAGTTCCCGCTGTGCAACGACCTCGGTGCAATCCAGGCCGCTGCTCGCGACAGTGGCAGGTGACGACGTGTCGACCGGGGGCTGCATCAGTGGGGTGTGGGCTGCGGCGAAGCTGACCGTGGCCATCCAGGGCTTGCCCGCCGGGCGCGCGGTGATCCAGCTGATCGCTTCGTCGACCGCGAAGGTCGGGCGAAAGCGTCGCGCGCGCGGATCGGTCATCGGCAGGCGCTCGACCGAGCCGTCCGGCCGGTTGTAGACCACCGGTGACACGAAATGGCCGCTCATCTTCGAGAAATTCAGGTGGCCAGGCACCGTCGAAGCGCAGAGCTGGTTCGGATCGAGCAGGCCGCCTTGGTCACGGCAGGTTCGGCCTGGCGGCTGCTGTGCCGAGGCGAGTTCCGTGCACGAGCCGTCCGGCTGGTAGCAAGCGCCGAAATCAGCACCGTTAGCCCGGTCGGAGATGAGCCCAGGCACGAACCCACACATGTAGGTACCCTCAGACGCCACGCCGCCAGCCGTGGTGTCGATCGACGCCGGATCGCCCGTCTCGTCGAGCCAGCCGGCGAAGTAGTCGAACCCGAGCGCATGTGCGACCCCATCGCCCGCTGGATTGTTGCCCTGGAGCGCAATGTGGAACTTGCCGATCAGTGCGCTTTCATAACCCTTGCCGGCAAGCAGCTTCGGCACGGTGGTGGCGAACGGCGAAACCATCGAGTTGGCCAGATCGTTGCCCCCAAGCGCCCCCTTGACCTGGCTGCGCAACGGGAAGCGGCCCTCGAACATCATGGCCCGGGTCGGCGAGCATGCAGGCATCGACCAGGCATTGTCGAAGCGCACCCCTGCAAGCGCCAAGGCATCCATGCTCGGTGTGGCGGGCGCGCCGACGAGCCCGCCGAACCCGAACAAACTCATCTGATCGATGCCGACGTCGTCCATGATGACAAACAGGATGTTCGGCGGCGCCGTGGCCTCGGGCGAGTCGTGGTAACAGCCGCTGGTGAGCGCCAGGCACAGCGCCAGCACGCTACCCGCAAGGCCCGTTCGCCAGCCCGCGCGCGGCGCCAATGGCTCCGCAGAGACTGTCTTGAGTCCGATCATCATCGCCCTTTTGTTGTGCCTGCCGGGCGGCCCATCTGCTCGGATTGACGCAATCTATCACCTCGCTGCTCTCGAGCATTCGCAGGGATGTCGACCGAGCGCGATCCGGCCTGTCGAGCCACCGGTGGCCCTGGCTCATCGCTTGATCTACTCGACGAGGAAGCTGCGCCGCTCGACTGCTTTGAATGGACGGCGGTTTTCGTATTTCCATGCCTCTTCGTTGGCGCTTTGCCGAGCCACTGACAAGCGCCCCTCGCCTTTGCCCGTCGCCAACCTTGCAGGACGAGCGACTTCGAATGGAACGAGTCTGGCGAGAACATGAGATCGTCTCCGAGCCGTGCAGTGCAAGTTCTGACGGTGAACTGCCCAAGTGGAGCCAACGGCGTGAGGAAATCGAATGACACCCAGACAACTGATGGGCGCGTTTCTGACGCTGACGCTGGCGGTGTCAGCGCCGGTCGGGGCCACCCGCCCCACTCAGGTCGCACCGCCGACTGGCGCGCTTGCCAGCCCGACACCTCACAGCGCACCAACGACCGTTCCGGCCCAAGGAACCGTGGAGGTTGCCTTTTCCCCCGAGGGCGGGGCGACCGCCGCGACCGTTCGGTTCATCGGCGAGGCCCGCCTATCGATCCGCATGGCGGCCTACGGTCTCACATCGAACCCCATCGGCAAGGCACTGGTCGAGGCGAAAAATCGGGGCGTCGATGTGCGGGTGGTCGTTGACAAGAACCACAACGGTCAGCGCGGCGGGGCGAACAGCGTCGCCAACTACCTCGCTGCCAATGGCATCGCCTTGCGTGTGGATGGCGCCGTCAGGATTCAGCACAACAAGGTCGTGATCGTGGATGGCCAGTCGGTGCAAAACGGCAGCTTCAACTTCACCAGCGCGGCCGAGACGTTGAATGCCGAGAACATCGTGATCCACCGGGGCTCCCCGCGTTTGGCGAGGCTTTTCACGGACAACTGGACCCGGCTGTGGGACGAGTCCGACGACTTCCGGCCAGCGTACTGAAACCGCGTGGGATCGCCGGATCCGCAGCCCGGCCCTGTGCCTTGGCGCGGCAGATGGATCACCAACTCCGTCGATCGTCAACCTTGGTATCACGCCGCCGCCTGTTTGTCATGGACATGGGTATTTCTCATTGACAGCCCCACTCGACGTGTGTAAATTTTTACTTACGGCATTCAATGTCACTTTAAATTGACACCTTGATCTGAGGTGTCTTCAGGTTTGTGGCCGGGCGGCCATGAAAAACCCTCGTGCGGGTGAAGCACGCGTTTGAACGTCTTGCAAGGAGATCATCACCATGTCGTACAAAGACACACCAGGGCCCTCAGGCCTGACCGACGCTGAATCTGAAGAAATTCACCGCCACCTGATTCAGGGGACGCAGATTTTCGGAATGATCGCGGCGCTGGCTCACCTGCTGGCATTCATCTACTCGCCTTGGCTCAAGTAAGGGGACCACACCATGATCTACGGAAAAATGTGGACGGTCGTCAAGCCTTCGGTTGGCGTACCCATCTTCCTCGGCGCAGTGGCCGTGGGTTCGTTCTGTGTTCACCTCGCCATCGTGTCCAACACGACTTGGGTGCGCGGCTTCCTGAACGGTTCTGGTGGCAAGCACGTCGCCATGGCACCTGCTGCTGACGCAGTTGTTGCGGCAGCGCCTGACGCCAAGAAGTAAAAACCGCTCACAGCGGTTTCAGAAAGGTCCGGGGCCCTTTGAGGTCCTGGGCCCTTTCTGCACCATGCGCGCTCTGTGGGTGTCGATCGACACAGAGGCCTGATTGCTGATAGCACTGCCTCCGCCCGATATTCAGCCCACACCCTGATGAGCACGGACAGTCACAAATTCATACGCGCGTGGGCCAGCATGGGCTCGCGCTTTTTGCCGTTTGCGGATGCGGCTACGCCCGATCTGCCCCTGGGCAGGTTGTTGCGCCTGTCGCTGTTTCAGGTCTCCGTGGGGATGGCGCTGGTGCTGCTGATCGGCACCCTCAACCGGGTGATGATCGTCGAGCTGGGTGTGCCCGCAGCGCTGGTGTCGATCATGGTTGCGTTGCCGCTGCTCTTTGCCCCGTTCAGGGCGATCATTGGCTTTCGTTCGGACACGCACCGTTCGGCGCTGGGCTGGCGCCGGGTGCCGTTCATCTGGATGGGCACGCTGATTCAGTTTGGCGGCTTGGCCATCATGCCGTTTGCGCTGCTCGTGCTCTCGGGCGGCGGAGCGGCGAGCCAGTCGCCTGTGTGGATCGGCTGGCTGGGAGCTGGAATCGCCTTCTTGCTGGTGGGTGCCGGCTTGCACACCACGCAGACGGTCGGGCTGGCGTTGGCCACCGATCTGGCGCCTGTCGAGTCCCAACCCAACGTGGTCGGGCTGATGTACGTGATGCTGCTGCTGGGCATGATCGTGAGCGCGCTCGTCTTCGGCATGCTTCTGGCCGATTTCAGCCCGGCGCGCCTCGTTCAGGTGCTGCAAGGTGCGGCGGTGGTCACGCTGGTTCTCAATGTGATCGCGCTGTGGAAGCAAGAAGGCCGACACCGGTCCACGCAACCGGTGAGACAAGATCCGACCTTCAAGGAGTCGTGGGCTGCCTTCACCAGTGGCAGCGATGCGATCAGACGCCTGATCGCCGTGGGTCTGGGCACCATGGCCTTCAGCATGGAGGACGTGCTCCTCGAGCCCTATGGCGGCGAGATCTTGCACATGAGTGTGGGCGCGACAACCGCGCTCACCGCAACGCTCGCCTTCGGGGGCTTGAGCGGGTTTGCGCTGGCGTCGCATGTGCTCAACCGCGGCATGGACCCCTTCCGCATGGCCAGCATCGGGGCCCAGGTGGGCGTGCCGGCATTCGTGGCGGTGATCTGCTCATCGTCACTCGGCTCACCCATGCTGTTTTCCCTCGGCGTGTTCCTGATTGGGTTCGGGGGTGGCCTGTTCGGCCACGGCACCCTGACGGCCACCATGAACCTGGCTCCCAAGGAACAAAGCGGTCTGGCGCTGGGCGCCTGGGGCGCGGTACAGGCCTCGGCCGCAGGCATCGCCATCGCCCTTGGCGGTGTGATTCGCGACGTGGCGGCCTCCCAAACCACAGCGGCCACCGCTTACGCCGTGGTCTACAGCATCGAGATCGGCTTGCTGATCGCCACCATGTGGGCGATGGCGCCTTTGATACGCCGGGCGGCCGCCAGACGCGCCAGTGCCTGACGCAGCGCTTCTGGCACGATCCGCAACGATTCAGAGTTTTTCGTCCCAAACCATCGCACACACCAAGGAGACAACCATGACCATCACTCAAATCCTCTTCGTCTTGTGGTTCGTCGTCGTCGGCATCTGGATCCTGAACCAGTTCAACAAGAAGTGACGGCAAAACGGCCAGGGATCCTGGCCGTTTTGGCATGAGTTCAGTACCGCGTCGTGCTCACTCCGGTGGCCACCTCGGTTCGGGCTCGTCCAACGCAGAATCCAGGCGCGAACGAATGCTTTGCAGTTCTTCGACGTAGAGCCTGGCGATTTCGCGTTGACGATCATTCAGTGGCTTCCACAGGGTGCCCGCGTCTGCCAGTTCGACCAGTGCCGTCACGTGCAACTGGAATTCCCGGTACCTCGGGTGCGTGGCGATCAGTGACGACAGAACGACTGTCGTTGCGGCCTGCATGGCCATCAGGACTTCGATTTCTTGGCGCAAGGCGCGAGGATCGGAATGTTCCATGAAGATGACTTTCTGATCAGCGAACCACGGCGATCTGCTCGTGAGCGCCGGCCCGGTAGGTGTAAAGCGTGAGCGCACCGTTTTTGATATCGCCCTTGGCATCGAATGAAATGGTGCCGGTCACGCCGTTGTAGCCATCGGTCGCAGCAAGCGCCGGCAGGTATTTCGCTGGATCGGATGATTGGGCCCGGACCATGGCGGCGGCCAACAGCCCCACGGCGTCGTAGACGTAGGGCGAATACAACTGCACGTCGACGCCGAACCGCCTCTTGAAGGCCACCCGGAAGTCAGCCATTCCTTTTTTCTGTTCGCCTTCGACGCCACCGGCCTCCGCGCAAACCACCTGACCATCGACCATGGCACCGGTCGCGAGCTTGGGCAACTCGGTGGAACACACGCCGTCTCCGCCCATGAAGCGGGCTGCGAGCCCCAACTGCTTCATCTGGCGAATCATGGGTCCGGCCACGGCGTCCATGCCGCCGTAAAAAACGATGTCGGGCTTTTGCGCCTTGATGGACGTCAGGATGGCCGTGAAGTCCGTGGACTTGTCCGTGGTGAACTGGCGCGCCACGATCTTCCCCCCCGCGGCAAGGACCCCTTTTTCGAACTCCTGCGCCACGCCTTGCCCATAGGCCGTGCGGTCATCGATCACGGCGATGGCGCGACCCTTGAGCGTTGTCACGGCATAGCGGCCCAGCGTGCCGCCCAGATGAACGTCGTCCGCCACCACACGGAAGGTGGTCTTGTAGCCCTGCCGGGTGTACTTCGGGTTGGTGGCCGATGGCGAGATCTGCGGGATGCCGGCATCGCTGTAGATCCTGGAGGCGGGAATCGAGGTGCCGGAGTTCAGGTGTCCGACCACCGCATTCACTTTGGAATCGACCAGCTTTTGCGCCACCGCCGTGGCCTGCTTCGGGTCGGCCGCATCGTCTTCGGCGAGCAGTTCGAAACGGGCCTTTTTGCCGCCGATCACGACGCCCCGGGCGTTGAGATCGTCGATCGCCATCTTCGCGCCCATTTCGTTGTCCTTGCCCTGATGGGCAATGCTGCCGCTGGTGGGCCCGACATGGCCGATCCTGACCACCAACTCTTGCGCAAACGCGGACATCGCGCAAGCCGTGGCGGCGACCAGAACGGCGACTTTGAGTTTGTCTTGCATACGAGCTCCAGTGCGACGAAACACCACACGAATGCCCCCCAGCCTGGCTCAGGCGGAAGTTGAGCCAGCCGATCGGCGGGTGGACGCGATCTCATCAAGCACGGCTTGCGCCACGACGTCGCGCAAAGTGACGGCCAGTTCGTTTCTCGCATGCGCCACCAGTTCCTCAACCGCCCGATCCAGCACGGCTGCCATCGCCGGCGGCAAGCGCTCCTCGAGCATCCGGTCCACCTCCTGCTGAATGCGCGAGAGGATGCGTTGCGTCAACGCCACCTCATCGACTGCGGGAAGACACGCCGATGCGAAGGCCGGCTCCATGCCGGTCGGCTGGTGAAGCTCCTGCGCCGGAACCTCATCGGACAGGTCCGGAAATGGTGGGTCACCACCCGCAGCCGGGTCTGACTCCTGCGGGATCACGGCTGGCGACCAATCGACCACTTCAGTCAAGGTCGGCACGTTCACCGGTGGCAAGTTCGGTGCGTTCACGCCGCCACCTCATGTTTGCGTGGGGTGTAGCCACGGGCCAGGTACTGCTTCCAGCGCTGCCGACCGGCGTCTCGCTCGGCATCGTCAGACGACACCACTTCGATCAGGCGTTCGTATGACTCGAACCCGGCGGCCAGCTCGACGCCCAGGTTCACCAGCACCGCAAGTTCGGCCCCGACGCTGGCGTCTTCAACCAACCATACGGGCGAGCGCTGCACGCTGGAGCCAGATGCCTGGCCGGCAGCCACGCGAACGTGTGCAATGAACTCTTCGGCATCGAAGGTCCACAACTGCCGATCAAGCTCGTTCAGCACGGAAGGCGATCCTGTCACGGCCACACGCACGCCCTTGCGAGACGCCTTGCGCAAAAGCCGACAGGCGTATTGCAGACGGTCCGGGACGTTGACGTGGAACTCGACCTCGGTCATCGGCGTGGCGTCACTTGACCTGCGACAGCACGAAGTGCGTGAGCAGCGCCACGGGGCGCCCGGTGCCGCCCTTGGCCGCGCCGGATTTCCAGGCGGTGCCAGCGATGTCGAGGTGCGCCCAGCGGTACTTGCCGGTGAAGCGCCGCAAGAACATGGCAGCCGTGATCGAACCCCCGGCGCGCGGACCGACATTGCCCATGTCGGCGAAGTTGCTCTTCAGGCCCTCGCCGTACTCATCGTCCAGCGGCATGCGCCAGCACGGATCCAGTGCCGCATCGCCGGCATTGAGCAACTCGGCGGCCAGCGCATCGTCCGACGTGAACAGGCCCGAGCGGTGGTGCCCGAGAGCGATCACGCACGCACCAGTGAGGGTGGCAATGTCGACCACGACGGCCGGCTTGAACCGCTCGGCGTAGGTGAGCGCATCACACAGGATGAGACGGCCTTCGGCGTCGGTATTGAGGATCTCGATGGTCTGCCCGGACAGGCTGGTCACCACGTCACCCGGCTTGACCGCGCTGCCGCTGGGCATGTTGTCGCAAGCGGGAATGATGCCGATGACGTTGAGCTTGGGCTTGATCTCGGCCACCGCGCGCAGGGTTCCGAGGACGCTGGCCGCCCCGCCCATGTCGAACTTCATTTCGTCCATTTCGCCCGAGGGCTTGATCGAGATGCCACCCGTGTCAAACGTGATTCCCTTGCCCACGAGCACGACGGGCGGCTGCGACTTGGCCGCGCCTTCGTAGCGCGCCACGATGAAGCGCAATGGCTCGTCCGAGCCCTGGGCCACCGCGAGAAACGCGCCCATGCCGAGCTTTTCGACCGCCTTGCGATCGAGCACTTCGACCTTCAGCCCGTGGCTCTTGGCCATGCGCTTGGCCTGCTCGCCCAGGAAGGTCGGGGTGCACACGTTGCCAGGGCGGTTGGCCAGATCGCGCGCCAGCGTCACGCCCGAAGCGATGGCCGCACCGCGCTGAAGACCCGCAGCGATGTCACGCGACTGGCCCTTGGTGCAAATCAGCGTGAAACGTGATGCCGCTGGCGCGGCCGGTGCGCTTGGCTTGGTGTGGCGATACAGATAGACCGCGTCGGCGGCGGAGGTGGCAAGCGCCTGCGCGTGCAGCGAAGTCAGCACAGCCGAGTCCGCCACCGCAACCGCGATGTGCTTGGCGCCCGATGATTTCAATTGCCCCAGCCCGGTCGCCACCGCGGACTTGAATGCCTTGAGGCCACCCGCTGCCGCGCTCACCACCAGGAGCCGAGCCACTTTCATCGTGGCAGGCCGGTGGACGTACAGCGTGCGACCGGGCTTGAAGTCGAAGTCACCGGCGTTGACAGCATCTTCGATCAGGGCCGCCAGCGGGGCTTCAAGTTGCCCCTCGGTCAAAGGGCCCTGAACGATGAGCAACAGGGCGTCAGCGGCCACTTTCGACAGGGCGTCGGACGAGGAAACAAGGTGTCGGAAGTCCATAATCGGCTGCTCATCAAGGGGAATCCGATGTTATTCGATCCGACCTCGAGCGCGATCCGCGGCGCGGTCATGGGCCCCGAATCGACGCTCGCTCACCGAGCCTCATGAAAACCGTCCGGCGCCTGTTTTATGTCGACATCGTGTCGTCGGTCGCCTTCGTGGCCGTGGCATTCCTGTCACTGTTTTTCTTCATTGATTTCGTCGATGCGATCGCCGATTCGGCACGTCGCGGCTACTCGGTCTTTGTGGCGGCAGCCTCCTGCTTGCTGGCAGTTCCCACCCATTTCTACGAACTGGCGCCGATCGCGGTGCTGATCGGCACGATCTACGCGCTGTCGCGGCTGTCGCAGTCGTCTGAATTCACCATCTTGCGCACGGGCGGTCTCGGCCCGGGTCGCGCACTGCGCTTGCTGGCGACGCTGGGCGTGGCGTTCGGGGTCCTGACGTTCGTGGTGGGCGACTATCTGGCCCCCCTGTCGGAAAACCGTGCGGTCCAGCTGAAGTCGTTTGTTCGCGGCGGGGTGGCGCTCGGCAGAACCGGCATCTGGCTGAAGGACCGGCGGACCACCGACGAAGGCGAGCGCTCGTATTCGATCCACGTGGCGCGCACCGGCTCTCAGGGCGAGTTGCGGGGCGTGAAGATCTTTGAATTCGACGAACACGGCCTGATGGTCAGGCGCATCACCGCCCAATCGGGAACGGTCGAGGCCTCGTCCGTGTGGAAGCTGTCGAAGGTCGACATCACGCGCTGGGTTGTGGCCAGCGGACCGCAAGCGCCCCGTGTGTTCACCGAGAACCACCCCGAATGGCGTTGGGATGGCGGGTTGGCAGCCGATGTGGTGTCGTCGGCGCTGCTGCCGGTGGACAACATGTCGACGTTCGAGCTGTGGCGCTTCATCGCGCACCTCGACACCAACGCACAGGCGATCCAGGCTTACGAGATCCAGTTCTGGAAGCGCGCGCTCTACCCCTTTGCTTGTCTGGTGATGGTGGGCCTGGCGCTGCCGTTTGCCTACCTGCACGCCCGCTCGGGCGGGATCAGCCTGAAGGTGTTCGGCGGCATCATGCTGGGCATCAGCTTCATGCTGATCAACAGCCTGTCGGGTCATCTGGGGCTGCTGCAGAACTGGACGCCGTGGCTGGTGGCGGCAGCGCCCGGGGCGCTATTCCTGTTGATGTCGATGGTGGCGTTTGCGTGGCTGGTGCGTTTCCGATGAAAACTGGTGTGCTGCTGTTTTGCCACGGCGCTCGCGACCCGAACTGGGCGCGTCCCTTTGAAGCCGTCCTGGCGCGAGTGCGCGAGCACTCGCCAGACGTGGCGGTGTCGCTGGCCTTCCTCGAATTCATGACGCCGGGTCTGCTGCAAGCCGGCCACGAAATCGTGGCGCTCGGGTGCACTCACGTCGAGGTCGTGCCGCTGTTTCTCGGCACCGGGGGGCATGTGCGCAAAGACCTGCCAGTGCTGATCGACCAGTTGAGTCAAGCGCACCCTCAGGTGTCGTGGAAAGTCCGGCCCTCGATCGGTGAGGCTGCGGGCGTCATCGCGGCGATGGCAGATGCCGCGCTGCTGGGTCTTTCACTCAAGACCTGAGCAAGCCAAAGTACAGCTGCAGGGATCGAAGCGCATGAACCTCCATCAATTCAGATTCGTTCAGGAGGCGGTTCGCCAGAACCTCAACCTGACCGAAACGGCCAAGGCGTTGTTCACGTCGCAGCCGGGCGTTTCCAAGGCCATCCTCGAACTCGAGGGCGAACTGGGCGTGGACATCTTCGCGCGGCACGGCAAGCGCTTGCGCCGGGTGACCGAGCCGGGGCTGGAGGTGCTGAAGTCCATCGAAATCATCATGCGTGAGGTCAACAACCTCAAGCGAATCGGCGACGAATTCTCGAATCAGGACGCCGGCACGCTGTCGATCGCGACCACCCACACGCAAGCCCGCTACGTGCTCCCCGAGCCAGTGGCTCGCTTGCGCAAGCGCTTCCCGAAGGTCAACGTCAGCTTGCATCAGGGCAACCCGCAGCAAGTCGCGCGCATGCTCATCGAAGAGGTGGCCGAGGTGGGGCTGGCCACCGAATCGCTGGATCGTTTTGACGAACTGGTCACCCTGCCGTGCTACGAATGGCAGCACGTGGTGGTGATGCCGGCGGGTCACCCGCTGGCGCAAGTCGAGCGGCTGACGCTGGAGCACCTGGCTGCTGAGCCGCTGATCTCGTATCACCCCACCTTCACCGGACGCACCCGCATCGACCAGGCCTTCGAGTCGCGCCGGCTCAAACCCAACATCGTTCTCGAGGCCATCGACTCCGACGTGATCAAGACCTACGTGCGTCTGGGGCTGGGCATCGGCATCGTGGCCGAAATGGCCGTTCGCGACGACCCGCCGGGTTCGGACCTGGTGTGGCGACCGGCCGGACAGTTGTTCGGACAGAACGTGGCACGCATCGCCTTCAAGCGCGGCGCCTACCTGCGCAACTTTGTCTACGTGTTCGCCGAAATGGTGTCAGACCGGCTGAGCCGCGCGCTGATCACGCGCAGCCTCAGCGGCCCTGCTGCCACCGAATGAGGGTGCGTTGACTGCCTGGGCAGTCAACGCGGATTCACTTCGGCGGGCTCGAATCGTCGGCGGGTGGCAGAAGGTCGAGCGTGAAGTCGATCGTGGAATCCGCCGCTGGACTGGCCTTCGGGTCAGCGCATCGGGTCTCGACGAATGCGCCGATTTCATCGATTTCCAAATCGAACGGAAGCAAGAGATCCACCGAATCGATGCCAAGCTGCGCGGGCTCGAGCAGCGACTTCGCGAGCAGGTACAACGACTGCAGATCCGCCATCGCGGCGAGATCGAAACACTGCACGTTCGAATCGCCACGAATCATCAGCGTCTCGATCAGGCGCGCCGCCTCTTGCGGCTCGGCCCAGACGCCTTCGATGCGCTTGATCACACCGTCGTAAGCATCCAGTGACTTGCCGGCGGCCGATCCGACACGCCAATCGACTGGCAGCACACCAAAACGCTGCTCGAAGCGCTCACACACCCGATCAAAAGCGGCTCGATCTTCCCGACGTCGGTGGATCTCGAGCAGCTGCAAATAGGGCCAGGCACCACCGCCACCCACCATCGACAATTGACCTTCCAGCAAGCCGATGGCGGAGTCGTCCTGCCCCAATGCCACGAAGAAGTCCGCCTGCTGCCCCAGGTCGATCAGTTCATCGGCGGTGAGAAACGGCGCCACGTCCTGCTCGGTCGGGGTCACCAGCGCGTGTTTGGCAGGCTCGTACGCAAAACTCTCGGTGGCCTGCGAGCCTGTGAGCACCGAAAAACTCGTGTCGTGAACCGACTCCCTGAAAGGCAGCTCAAGTTCACTGGGCAGGCCGTCGCCCGCGCGTTCCACTTGGGCCACGTCCGGCGCGACGCTCGCGGTCGCTTTGGGCGGCTCCGGACTCCACCAGGGCGCAGCCTGTGCGACGGACGCGCGCTGCTTCAGAAGCCAAACCACCCAGGCCAGCAGCGCGACCACTGCCGCAGCGAGGGCGCTCGCCACCAGCAGCCACCCGTTCGATGACTCCTGCGATTCACGCAAGACCCGCTGCATTTGCGCGATGTTCTTGTTGGCAGCATCGGCCTGCGCCTTGACCGACTCCATCTGTTTTTGCAATGCCTGCAAGGCCTCGAGCTGGCGCTGCGTCGTCGCCTGCGCCTCGGAGGCTGCAGCTGCTGCCGCGCTGGCCGCCGATGCCATCAACTCGGCCATGGCGGCCGCAGCAGCTTCTGCAGCCAGCGGGCGCGCAGCAGCCTCGAGCTGCAGGCGGGGAGCACGTTTGGACGCCCGAGCCGGTTTCGCCTTCGAGGATTTGCGAACGACGGGCACCTCATCCGATCCGACGACGCCGGAAGGCGCCAAAGAGCGCGCTGACGGGGAAGGCGTCGGTTTTGTCGACGCCCACGGCCGACGGACCACGGATGCATCGCGAGCCACAGCCGCCTGCGAGTCGGCCGACGACACACGGGCTGCCGCGCCGGACACCCCCACCGGTGCAGCCAAGGCGGTTTCCGGCGTTGGGGGGGCTGCGACCCCGACAGGACCGGGGGCCGTCAGCGGTGGTGGGTCGATGAACAAGACGAACTGCCGTGTCAGCCGCGCAGGACACCCCGCCGTCACCGTCACGGTCACCACGGGCTCATCGATCCGCACACTAGATGACACCCGCAGCACACGCGCACCCGAATCGGCCAGCCACTCCAGACGGGACCGCACCGCCGAAGGCGCTACACGGGTGTCGCCCACCAGCACCTCGGCCGAGACGCATTCGCTCGTGAGTTGCTCGGTGCCGTCTGCCGTCACCGGAACGACGAGGTCCAGCGTCTGTCCCAGCAAGGTGGTGTGGCTGGAGCGGCCAAAACCCACGGCATCGGCGGACTGAGAAGCGACGCCCAACAAGGCCACAACGGAGAAAACAGCAAATTTACTGAGCATGCTCATGGTCAAGATGACTCGAAATGACTCTAGCACGCGCCCCTCACCACGGTTCGACACACCTGATCGGGTTCGTCGCGAACGGACCCCCGAAATCTCCTCTCAGCCGCAGGCTGTATGCGCCCGGCACTGTGGCCTGACAACGGTTCGACACACGACACGACCGCGGTGTCTCTCAGCGGTGGGGCGGTTCCTCGGGATCGTCGAGTTGGGTGTGCGTTTGCCACGCGGTGCTCGCGGTCGAGACCCACTCGGTTTGCCCCGGCGGCATGCTCCCAATGAGGCTGAGCGCCGACTGCGCAGCAGCATCGAACAGTTCCAGGCCGTGCGTCAGGGCGGCCGGCGACGGCTCGGTCAGTTGCATGCGCAGGTAGATCTTGCCCCGCATGGTGATCAAGACGAATGGCGTGTCGGGTTGCAGCAGCTCGTGCGTGGCACGTTCAAGCTGCGCACCCAGCCCACCCTTGATCCAGGCGAGTGTCAGATCAGGGTCGGCCCCCAGAACACAAAACCGCGAACGCAACGCCTTGTCGTGAGACAGATCGATCTTGGAAAACATGGCCAGCCAGCGCATTTCTTCCGGCGTGGACATGTCGATCATGGTTTGCGCAGACTGCGTGTACCGCTCGAAGGTTTCACCTTCGAGGCGCTCCATCAAGGGCAAATTGAGCACCAGCATCTGAACCGCACCCGGAAGGTTCATGTCCATCCGCAGGCGCAACTCGTTGGGCTCGATGTAGCTGCGCTGCGATGGACCCCATTCCACGCGCAGTTCGAAGCCGTTGGAGGTGGTTTCGATGAGGAAGCGGCTGCGGTCCTGCGCCTTGCGGAAGCGAAAGCCGGCTCGACCCGCCCACGTTTCCACGGCAGAAAAGCCAGACGCCTGGGCGCCCAAC
>CAIVGK010000144.1 GCA_903905475.1 uncultured Burkholderiales bacterium
CGCCTGCCTCGCACTCAGCGGCGTGGCGTGCAGCAGCCTCAACATCCCCAGCACCGCATTGAGCGGCGTGCGAATCTCGTGACTCATGTTCGCCAAAAACTGACTCTTCGCCTGGTTCGCCTGCTCGGCCGATTCCTTGGCCTGCTGCAGCAAGGACTCGGCGGCCTTGCGGTCGGTGATGTCGGTGCGAATCGCGATGTACTGCTCGGGTTTGCCGTCATCACCGAGCAACGCCAGGATGGTGGCATTGACCCAGTACAGCTCGCCGGTGCGCTTGCGGTTGCAGATCTCGCCGCGCCACACGCCACCGCCGCTGATCGTGGCCCACAGGTTGTCGAAGAACTCGTGCGGCTGGATGCTCGAGTTGATGACGCGGTGGTTGCTGCCCAGCAGTTCCTCGCGGGAGTACCCGGTGATCTCGCAGAAACGGTCGTTGGCGTAGGTGATGTTGCCCTGGAGGTCGGTCATGCTGACGATCGCGTGCTGGTCGAGCGCGAACTTCTGGTTGTCGAGCGCGCGCCGGCTGGCCTCGCGCTCACGCACCAGTTCGGCCGTGCGCCGCAGCATGGCCATGAGGCGGCCGATCTCGGTCGGTGCGCTGTCGACGGCCAGTTGCGTCGGATCGAAGGTGCCCGCCGCCATCGCCGCTTCGAACGCCTGCAGACGATCCAGGCTCGACAGCCAGCGCCGCAACAGCAGCCCGATGGGCAGCAGGCCCAGAACCAGCAGCAGCAGCGCCCCGCCCGCCGCCAGCGAGGTGAGCGTCCACAAGTTGGACGCCACCCGGGGCGCGTCAAAGTGCAGCCGCACGACGCCGTAGTCCTTGCCCCCCACCGACACGACGCGGTTGACGTCTTGCAGCTGTTCGCGCACCCGGCGCACCAGCCACTCGGGGGCCTGTCCCGGCGAGGCGTCGCGGCTGTCGACCACGATCCTGCCGCCTTGCACGTCGATGAAGGAGGCACTGGCGAACACCGAGGCCTGGACCGATTTGTCGAGGGTCTTGCGCACGCTGTCGTAGTCGCCGATGACCACGCTGTCTTGCACCGCCTGGTTCACCACCTCGACCAGCATCACCGAATCCATCTGCGTGTTGTCGACCTGCTGGCGATATTCGTGCGTGAAGAACAGCGCCAGGCCCACGCTGAAGAACAGCACCAGCGTGACGCCGTACACCGCGAAGACCCGGCTGGTGAGCGAACGGGGCAGCAACCGGCCCACGGCCTGGCTCAGCGGGGTCGTTGATCCTGCTCGCATGCCTCAGCGCAGCTCCGCAGGCGCGGTGGCGTAGAACTGCCGGTAGGCGGCGTATTCGGAGCCGTCCGCGGCCATGAACCCGGCGTCTGGCGACAGCTTGACCGCCTCGCTGGCGCTGGCCAGCACGCTCTTTCCCACCGGGTCTTGTCGCATGCCCAGAAAGGCCCGCTTGACCGCCTCGAGCGTGGCGGGCCGCACCGTCTTGGCGGCCATCAGCGCCAGGTCGTTGAGCGGCTCGGACTGCCACAGCACGCGCACCGCGCGGTTCTCGCGCTGCGACCAGCCCTCGGTCAGCTGCGAGTTGGCGCCCACCGCCTTGACCCGGCCGCTGATCAACTGCGCGAAGGCGGCATCCATGTTGCCGGCGAAAACCACCTGGACGCCGATTTGGCGCCGCAGCAGCTGCGCGTACGAAAACTTGTAGGCCACCACCGCCTCCGGACCGGGAAAGCCCACCGGCTGGTCGACCAGGTCTTCGAGCTTGCGAACGGGTGAATCGGCGAGCACCGCGATCTGGCTGAACATCGGCGGCGTGTTGCGGCGGCCGAACACCTTCCAGCCGAGCTTGTCGCGCTCGGGGCTGAACAGGTGGTTGGAAAACACCAACTCGACCTCGTTGGCCAGCACGTAGGCGGTGGTGTCGGCCGACGTGCGACCGATCTTCAGCTCGATCTTCACGCCGCTCTTGGACGAGACGTGGTCAATGATCGGGTTCCAGTAGCGTGCCGTGAGCTCGATGCCGTACTGGTTGACCGGCGAAAACCGACAGACCCTGTCGCTACCGCCCTGCGCCAGCGCGCACCACGGCGAGGTACCGGCCAGACCAAACAGGCCGGCTGCGGTGATGCGACGTCGTGAGGGGTTCATGTCCGGAGCAAATGGCTGACCGCCGGAAGAATACAAGGGGTTTGGACTCGGGGCTCGGCGAGAATCGAGCTCGAACCCATGCCACCTTCTCATACCGATCCCGAAGCAAACGCCGTGGCGACACCACCGGAAGCCACGCTGGGCCTGCGCCCCGGCGAAAGCGCGCTGGCCGTGCTGGCGGTGGACCTGAGCGAGCAACTTCACTTTGTCAGCAGCCAGCTGGTGCTCACGGAGCGCCGGCTGCTGTCGTGCGGTGAGGGCGCGGGTGTGCCCCCCCTCGCCGAATGGGTGCTCGACGAGCCCGCCGCCAACCGCCTGAGCCTGCGTCACACCGACCACGGCGGGGTGGGCACGCTCGAGCTGCACGACGATCAACAGCGCCTGGCGGTGTGGCGCTTCACGTTGGCGCAAGACGCCCACGCGCTGCGCTTGCTGAACCTGTTCGAGCAGCAGCAGGCGCGCCGGCCCTGGCGACCGGGCGCGGCCGCGCTCGAAGCGATGGTTGATGAATCGACGTTGTGCCCGTCTTGCAAGGCTCCGCTGCCACCTGACAGCGACGACTGCAGCGTGTGCAGCCGCGAACAGCGCGAGATTCCGTCGACCTGGGTGCTGCTGCGGCTGTGGCGCTTTGCGCGGCCCTATCAGAAGCAGCTGGCCGCGGGTTTTGCCCTCACGCTGGCATCGACGGCCGCCACGCTGGTGCCGCCCTACCTGTCGATCCCGCTGATGGACGACATCCTGATTCCGTTCCAGAACGGCAAGGCCATCGACCCGAGTCTGGTGCTGATGTACCTGGGCGGGCTGCTGTTGGCCGCGCTGCTGGCCTGGGGCCTGGGCTGGGCGCGCACCTACCTGCTGGCGCTGGTGAGCGAGCGCATCGGCGCCGATCTGCGCACCGCGACCTTCGATCACCTGCTGCAACTGTCGCTCGACTTCTTCGGCGGCAAGCGCACCGGTGACCTGATGTCACGCATCGGCAGCGAGACCGACCGCATCTGCGTGTTCCTGTCGCTGCACGCGCTCGACTTCGCCACCGACGTGCTGATGATCGTGATGACCGCGGTGATCCTGTTTTCGATCAACCCCTGGCTGGCGGTGGTCACGCTGCTGCCGCTGCCGTTCATCGGCTGGATGATCCACACGGTGCGCGACCGGCTGCGCACCGGCTTCGAGAAGATCGACCGGGTGTGGTCGGAAGTGACCAACGTGCTGGCCGACACCATTCCCGGCATTCGCGTGGTCAAGGCGTTCGCGCAGGAAGGCCGTGAAGCACAGCGCTTTCGCTCGGCCAACCAGAGCAACCTGCAGGTCAACGACCGGCTCAACAAGACCTGGTCGCTGTTCACGCCGACGGTGTCGCTGCTGACCGAGATCGGCCTGCTGGTGGTGTGGGCGTTTGGCGTGTGGCAGGTGTCACGGCACGAGATCACGGTGGGCGTGCTGACCGCCTTCATCGCCTACATCAGCCGCTTCTACGGCCGACTTGATTCCATGAGCCGCATCGTGTCGGTCACGCAAAAGGCGGCCGCCGGCGCCAAGCGCATCTTCGACATCCTCGACCATGTGTCGAACGTGCCCGAGCCGCTCAACCCGCAGCCGCTGGTGCGCGCGCAAGGCCGCATCGAGCTGCAGGGCATCGGCTTTCGCTACGGCAGCCGCTCGGTGATCCGCGGGCTCGACCTCGAGATCCGACCGGGCGAAATGATCGGCCTGGTGGGCCACAGCGGATCGGGCAAGAGCACGCTGGTCAACCTGATCTGCCGCTTCTATGACGTGACCGATGGCGCGATCAAGGTCGACGGGGTCGACATCCGCCGCTACGCGGTGTCCGACTACCGGCGCCACATCGGTCTGGTGCTGCAAGAGCCCTTCCTGTTCTTCGGCACCATCGCCGAGAACATCGCCTACGGCCGACCCGACGCGAGCCGCGAAGACATCGTCGCGGCGGCGCGCGCGGCCCATGCGCACGAGTTCATCTTGCGATTGCCACAGGCCTATGACTCGCTGGTGGGCGAGCGCGGCCAGGGGCTGTCGGGCGGTGAGCGCCAGCGCATCAGCATCGCGCGCGCCTTGCTGATCGACCCGCAGATCCTGATCCTGGATGAGGCCACCTCGTCGGTCGACACCGAGACCGAAAAGGAAATCCAGAAGGCGCTCGACAACCTCGTGCAAGGCCGCACCACGATCGCCATCGCGCACCGGTTGTCCACGCTGCGCAAGGCCGACCGTCTGGTCGTGATGGACCGCGGCCGGGTGGTCGAAGTGGGCCCGCACGACGAGCTGATCGCGCGCCAGGGTGCCTACTGGCGGCTGTATGAAGCGCAGTTGCGCCAGGCCGATGCCGAAGAGTCCTCGGGTCTGGAACTCGGCGGCCTGAACGCGCTGGTGCCCTCGGAGCTCAAGGCCAACGTTGAAACCAAGGCCTGAACGCATGTCCGCCACTCACGTCGAATCCATGGCCGCCGCACCGTTCCAGCTGGAGCGCGAGGCGCACGGCCGCCTGGTGCTGATCACCGCCGAAGGCACCCGCCACGAGGGCGTGATGCCGGTGCGTGCGTTCCCGATCGCCGCCGCGCAAGAAGGCCTGTCGATCGTGGATGGCGACGGGCGAGAAATCGTCTGGGTGCCCTCGCTCGGTGGGTTGCCAGCCGACTTGCGAGGGCTGATCGAAGCAGAGTTGGCGAGCCGCGAATTCACGCCGGTGATCGAACGCATCGTCGAGGTCTCGACGTTCTCGACGCCCAGCGTGTGGCAAGTGCAGACCGACCGCGGCGCGACCCGTTTCGTGCTCAAGGCCGAGGAAGACATCCGCCGGCTGCCCGATGGGGCGCTGTGGATCTCGGACAGCCACGGCATCGCGTTTCTGGTTCGCGACCGGCGAGCCCTCGACCGGCGCTCGCGACGGGTGCTCGAACGCTTTCTCTGACGGCGCCGCTCAGGAGTCGGTTTCGATCCAGCCCTTGATCTCGGCGATGTCTTTGGCAGCGCTGCTGCTGCGCTCGAGCAGCGACTGCATCGACAAGGCGTCGATGGCCGGCGAGAACAGCGCGCCCTGGTACTGGGTGCAGCCGGCCTTGAGCATGAACAGCCGCTGCGCCTCGGTCTCGACGCCTTCGGCCACCATCTCGAGGTGCAGCGCCTTGCCCAGGTTGATGATGGCGTTGACGATGCCCACGTCGACTTCGTCCCTGGGCAGCCCCTTGATGAAGCTGCGATCGATCTTGAGTCGCCCGATCGGGAATCGCTTGAGGTAGGCCAGGCTCGAGTAGCCGGTGCCAAAGTCGTCGATCGCCAGCTTGACGCCCAACCGTGCCAGTTCCTGCAAGCGCTGCAACGCTTCTTGCGCGTCCTTGACCAGGATCGATTCGGTCAGCTCGAGCTCAAGCCATTGCGGCTCCAACCCGGCATCGCTCAGGGCCTGCGCCACCTGGTCGACGAAGTCGCCTTTGTGGAACTGCAGCGCCGACACGTTGACCGACATCAGCAGCGGGTAACCCTGGTCGCGCCACAGCACGGCTTGCTGCACCGCCTGGCGCAACGCCCAGCCCCCGATCGCCACGATGAAGCCGCTGCGCTCGGCCACCGGGATGAATTCGGTCGGCGGCACGTCGCCCAGCTCGGGGTCGCGCCAGCGCATCAGCGCCTCGACACCGACGATCTCGCCGCTGTCGATGTCGATCTGGGGCTGGTAGTGCAGCCTGAACCGACCCGCCGCCAGCGCCTGGCGCATGGCGTGATCGAGCTGCATGCGTGTGCGCGGCTGAGCCAACGGCCCGCCCGAGCGCAGGTGGTGGAAGCGATAGCCGTCGCCACCGCTGTCTTTCAAGTCGTTCATGGCGACATCGGCCGCCTTGAGCAACTCGTCAGGCGCAATGCCATCGCCGGGGTACAGCGCAATGCCGATGCTGCCGGTGATGGTGAGGGTGATGCCCTCGACCCGCAACGGCAGTTGCAAGGCCGCGAGCACCCGGCATGCGGCGCCTTCGGCGCGCGCCACGTCGGCCTGGTAGGCCAGGATCACGAATTCGTCGGCGCCCAGACGGGCCACGGTGTCGACCTGGCGCATGGTGGCGGTCAGCCGCTCGGCAATCTCCACGAGGAGCTGGTCGCCCATGGCCGGGCCGAGCATTTCGTTGACCGGCTTGAAGCGGTCGAGGTTCAGGTGCATCAAGGCGAATGGCGTGGCATCACGCTGCGCCAGCGCCAACGCGTATTCGATGCGGTCGACCAGCATGCGGCGGTTGGGCAGCCCGGTCAGGGTGTCGGTGTGCGACAGCGCATCGATGCGGCGGTTCGCCTCGACGCTTTCGGTGATGTCGCGAAACGCATAGACGCGCCCGATCGGCTGGCCGCGGTTGCGCTGCGCCAGCGTGCGCCGCTCAAGCACCTTGCCGCAACGCAGCGTGAGCACATCGCGGCCGTCGAGCGAGGCCGATTCGCCGAAGGCCTGCATCCGCTTGGTGTAGGCCACCGGATCGGTGACACGTCGCAGCATCCACGCCGACACGGCGACCTCGTCGCGCTGCGTCATCAGGGGCTCGGGAACACCCCACAGGCTGACGAATGGCTGATTGAAGTTGGTGATGCGCCCCGCCAGGTCCGTGACCAGGATGCCGTCGGTGGTGGAATCGAGTGTGGCGCGCAACTCGGACAGCCGCTCTTCGAGCTCGGCCTGGGTGCGCAACGCCTCGCTGCGATCACGCAGCACCACCAGATAGATCCCTTGGCGTTCGTGCGAA
The DNA here is from genome assembly GCA_903905475.1 of uncultured Burkholderiales bacterium. Taxonomy (GTDB): domain Bacteria; phylum Pseudomonadota; class Gammaproteobacteria; order Burkholderiales; family Burkholderiaceae_C; genus PBB1. The sequence continues at coordinate 6,864 of CAIVGK010000144.1, forward strand.
CCCGGACGCACCAGGCTGACTCGGCGCTGCACCGACACCAATTGGCCATCCGGACGGCTGATCAGGGTCTGGCTTTCGACGGGATCGGTGAGCTGGGCGCCGGCTTGCTCCCAGAAGGCCACATCGTCGGCCGTCGCGGCCAGCGCCAGCGCATCGCTCTGGCACAACGCCGCGGCCGAAATGCCGAACAGCCGCTCCGCAGCCGCATTGGCGGCCAGCACACGCAAGCTGACCGGCTCGACCAACCAGGCGGCATCGAGCAGGCCTTCGACCAGCAGCGTGAGTGGTCCCACGGCGTCGTCTCCCATCGGCAGCGATGCCTCGGCGCCGAACGCACGTGGCGACCTGCGCGAAGCGCGCGATCCGGGGACCGGTGGGTCTTGCGGCAACGTCACGACTGCGCCTCCAGCACGTGTGCCCGCTCGAAGTAGTAGCTCACCCGCGGCCGTGGCGAGAGGTAACTGAGCGCGGTGTCGGGCAACGCCAACGGCTTGAGACTGCGCCGGATGCCCAACCCGCTGACCGCTTCCAGGTCGAGGATCACGGCTTCATCGCGCGGCACCTTGGGGTCGTGCACCAGCACCCGCGGCCGCAACCCACGCGAGAAATTGACGCCCACCACCAGCGCGAAGCGGTCATCGGTCAACTGCACCACCGAGCCGGCCGGATAGACACCCATCATCTTGATGAACGCCCCGAGGGTCACCGTGTCGAAGCGGTGGCTGCCCTGGGAGAACAGTTGAGCCACCGCCTCGTGCGGCGTGACGGCGTGCGCCGGGTTGGCCGGGTTGCACAGGTTGTCGTAGGCATTGACCAACGAGACGATGCGTGCCAGCACGGTCGTGCGGTCGGCGTTGAGGCCCAGCGGAAATCCGCTGCCATCGCTGTTTTCGTGGTGCTGTGCGATGACCACCGAAGCACCGGGGCTCAAACCCAACCGACGCGCATGCGCGGTGCCGGCGGCCACATGGCTTTCGTAGAGCTTGTTCTCTGACGTGTGGAAGTGATCTTCGCGGTGGTGGCAGCGGTAGGGAATGTCGAGCTTGCCCACGTCGTGGAGCAAGGCCCCGACGCCGAGGTCGAGCAGGTCGGCATCGTTCAGCCCGAACGAGCGCCCCATCAGCAAGCAAATGACGCTCACGCTGACCGCGTGGGCGCTGACCTTGTCGCCGGCACCTTCGCTGAGCAGCCGGATGCACAGGTCTTCGGAGTCGACCATCTCGTCGAGCAACTGGCGAACCAGCACCTGGGCTGCCTGGCCGGCATCGGCAGGCTGACCCGCCACGCTGTCAAACACCCGGCTGGACGCGCGGGTGGCCTGGCCAAATTGCCGTTCGCATGCCGCGAGCGCACGCCGTTGCGAGTCGAGCAGCTCGCGTTGGGCACGGCGGGCTTCGACGAGCGCTTGCTGCTCGGGTGTGGCAGCTGGCCGAGCGGTCTGAAGTTCAGCGCCCGGCAGCTCCCGATCGCTGTCTTGCGGGCTCCATCGCAGCACGCTCAGGCCGATCGAGCGCAGCGTCGCGAGCTGCTCCTCGGAGGTGATCTTGAAGCTCGACGACGCGAACGGATGCGACATCCAGCCGCCATCGAGATGAACGAACATCCCAAGCCGCAGCGCGGACACTTCGATGGGTTCTGTGGTGGATGTCGGGTTCATGAAGGCGATTGTTGCCCTGTCAAACCGACGGGCCTGCTCGTTTCATCGGCACAAATCGCCGGAATTTGAGCCCTGAAACGCGCCCAGTGCCCGGAATTCGCACTTCAGCTTGGCGACCAGCACCGCGACGTCGGTCGGCTGGCTGGCCACCTACCGCCTGGAGCGCCAGGGCACGGGCCCGTGGCTCATCGCCGCCTGCGAGGTGGTGCCCAACGAGGGCAGCTTCACCTGAAGCCAGCCGCCTCCAGCCACGCTCAGGGGCAAACTTCCATGCGGCGCGTGACGCCCTTGAGCCGCTCGTCGGCGAACCAGAAGAAGTACTTGGTGATCGTCACCGTCGAGCCGTCCTTGTTGAGCGCGCTGTACTGCACCGGCACCACCCAGC
>CAIVGK010000145.1 GCA_903905475.1 uncultured Burkholderiales bacterium
ACGCCCGGCCAGGTGCATGCGCGCGAGCACGTCGCCCAGCTGCGCGCAGTGGTCGACATCGGGCGCCAGGCGGTTGCCCCCACGCAGCCGGTTGACCACCGCGGCGGGCTTGCCGCACAGCGTGTGCAAGATCTCGCCGTGTGCATCGGCCTGCGGATCGGGCACCGGGACGCCGCGTGCGGCCAGGTGCTGCATCAGCCGCAGGTAGAACGGCAGCTGCTCGGCGCTCAGGCGCTCGAACAGCGTGAGCACGTAGCGAGCGCGCGTGGTGTCGGCGAAGTAGTTGGTGTTCTCGATGCCGCCCTTGCAGCCTTCGAGTGTGGTGAGCGTGCCGATGTTCAGGCGCGTGACCAGATCGGCAGCCGCCTCGAACGGCACGGCGGTGTAGACAGCCATGAGCGTCAGCCCGCCAGCGTTTGCGGTGAGGGCCCGCGGGGTCGCATGCGGGGGGCGGCTTGCTGCGCAGTCAAAACGACATCACCGGCCAGACCCGCTTGCCCACTGCGCCGTTGAGGCCGTTGGGGCCTTCGGTGTGGTCGCGCGCGCCCTTGTCGGTGATGATTTCGTAGGGTTTGCCGCCTTTCTTGGGCGTCACCGTGATGCGCTTGGACTGGCCACGCACCTTCAGCTCGTCGATGCGCGCGCCGTCGTCCTCGATCACCGTGTTGCGCACGGCGGGCTCGCCCGGCTCGGTCTTGTCGGACTCGGCTGCGTCTAGCCTCGAATTGGCGGCAGACACCGCCGACGCCGCCTGGGCGGAGGCGGCGACCTCGGCCCGCACAGGCGCTGGCAGGCCGACCGTCAGGCACAAGCCGCACAGCAAGGGAAGCCACCGTCGTTGGATGTTCATGCCGCGATTTTAGGTGCCGCAGCCGCTGCAGCTGGGGGCATTTGCTGCGCTGCGGAACAAATCAGGCGCCTGCGCTCGCCGCGCACAATGGCCCGATGAACCCCAAGTCCCTGCCCGTGATGCTGCTGGTTGACGGCTCCAGCTACCTCTACCGCGCCTACCACGCGCTGCCCGATCTGCGCAGCCCCGACGGCGCGCCCACCGGCGCCTTGCACGGCATGGTGGCGATGCTGCAGCGCGCGCTCAAGGACGTGAAGCCCGAGCACGCGGTGTGCGTGTTCGACGCGCCCGGCCCGACTTTTCGCGATGAGTGGTACGCCGACTACAAGGCGCACCGCAGCCCGATGCCCGAGCCGCTGGTGCAGCAGATCGAGCCCATCCACGAGGTCGTCAAGCTGCTCGGCTGGCCGGTGCTGATGGTGCCGGGCATCGAGGCCGACGACGCCATCGGCACGCTGGCACGGGTGGCCGCCGAGGCCGGTCATCAGGTGATCATCTCGACCGGCGACAAGGACCTGGCGCAGCTGGTCAACGACCGCGTCACGCTGATCAACACCATGAGCAACGAGCGGCTCGACGCGCCCGGCGTGGCCGCCAAGTTCGGCGTGCCGCCCGAGCGCATCATCGACTACCTCACGCTGGTGGGCGACGTGGTCGACAACGTGCCCGGCGTCGAGAAGGTGGGCCCGAAGACCGCGGCCAAGTGGATCGCCGAGCACGGATCGCTGCAAGGCGTGATCGCCGCGGCCGACGCCATCAAGGGCAGCGCCGGCGAGAACCTGCGCCGCGCGCTCGACTGGCTTCCGCAGGCGCAGCGGCTGGTCACGGTGCGGCTGGACTGCGATCTGGCCGGCCACGTGAGCGGCTGGCCGAACCTCGATGCGCTGGCGCTGCGGCCGGCCGAACTGCCGGCGCTGCATGAGTTCTATGCGCGCTACGGCTTCAAGACCTGGCTGCGCGAGGTCGACTCGGCGCTCAAGCCGACTGCGCCGCCGCCGGCGCCCCAACCCCACTCGGACGGCCCGCTGTTCGACCTGCCCGACGACACGCCGGCCCACGCCGACGACGCCAACCTGCACTGTGAGACCGTGCTCAGCCGCCAGTCGCTCGCCGAGTGGGTGGCGAAGATCGAAGCCGCCGCACGCGCCGGCGCGGTGGTGGCGATCGACACCGAAACCGATTCGCTCGACGGCATGGTCGCGCGGCTGGTCGGCATCTCGCTCAGCGTGCTGCCCGGTGCGGCCGCCTACATCCCGCTGCGCCACGACCACGCCGGCGCGCCCGAGCAGTTGCCGGTCGACGAGGTGCTGGCCGCGCTGCGCCCGTGGCTCGAAAACGCCGGCGCGCCCAAGCTCGGCCAGAACATCAAGTACGACACCCACGTGCTGCAAAACGCCGGCATCACCGTGCGCGGCTACGTGCACGACACCATGCTGCAAAGCTACGTGCTCGAAGCGCACAAGCCGCACAGCTTGGAGAGCCTGGCGCAGCGCCACCTGGGGCGCAGCGGTCTGAGCTACGAGGACCTGTGCGGCAAGGGCGTGCACCAGATTCCGTTCGGCCAGGTCGACGTGGAGCGTGCGTCGCGCTACTCGTGCGAGGACAGCGAGATGACGCTGGCCGTGCACCGCGTGCTGTGGCCGCAGATCGAATCCGAGGCCGGGCTGCTCGATGTGTACCGGCGCATCGAGATGCCCACGGCCTTGCTGCTGCAGCGCATCGAGCGCACCGGCGTGCTGATCGCGCCGGCCATCCTCGCTGCGCAAAGCCAGCAGCTCGGCGAGCGCATGGTCGCGCTCGAACGCGAGGCCTACGAGCTGGCCGGCCAGCCCTTCAACATGGGCAGCCCCAAGCAGGTCGGCGAGATCTTGTTCGACAAGCTCGGGCTGCCGGTCAAGAAGAAGACCGCCTCGGGCGCGCCGAGCACCGACGAGGAGGTGCTGACCGAGCTGGCCGCCGACTACCCGCTGCCCGCGCGGCTGCTCGAGCACCGCTCGCTGGCCAAGCTCAAGGGCACCTACACCGACAAGCTGCCGCTGATGATCAACCCGGCCACCGGCCGCGTGCACACGCATTACGCGCAGGCGGTGGCGGTGACGGGGCGTCTGGCCAGCAACGAGCCCAACTTGCAGAACATTCCCATCCGCACCGCCGAAGGCCGCAAGGTGCGCGAGGCCTTCATCGCGCCGCCGGGGCACCTGATCCTGAGCGCCGACTACTCGCAAATCGAGCTGCGCATCATGGCGCACATCAGCGAGGACCCGGGCCTGCTCAAGGCGTTTTCCGAGGGCATGGACGTGCACCGCGCGACCGCCAGCGAGGTGTTCGGCATCGAGCCCGCCGCGGTCACCACCGAGCAGCGGCGCTACGCCAAGACCATCAACTTCGGGCTGATCTACGGCATGGGCGCGTTCGGGCTGGCGCAAAGCCTGGGCATCGAGCGCAGCGCCGCGGCGGCCTACATCGACCGGTACTTCCAGCGCTTTGCCGGCGTCAAGCGCTACATGGACACCACGCGTGAATCGGCACGCGACAAGGGCTATGTCGAGACGCTGTTCGGCCGCCGCGTCTACCTGCCCGAGATCAACGGCGGCAGCGGCCCGCGCAAGGCGGGCGCCGAGCGCCAGGCCATCAACGCGCCCATGCAGGGCACCGCGGCCGACCTCATCAAGCTGGCGATGCTCGCCGTGCAGCGCGTGCTCGACGAGCAGGGCCGCGCCAGCCGCATCGTGATGCAGGTGCACGACGAACTGGTGCTCGAAGTGCCCGAGGCCGAACTCGACTGGGCGCGCCGCGAGGTGCCCGCGGCGATGGCCTCAGTGGCCGCGCTCAAGGTGCCGCTGCTCGCCGAGGTGGGCGTGGGCCACAACTGGGACGAGGCGCACTGACGCTGATTCAGCGGTGTCAGCGCGATCAGCGTGAGGTCGGCGGATACAGCGCCGCCCACGCCTGCACCGCGCTGGCCAGCCAGTCGGCCACCGTCGTGCCGCTGGCGCTCACGCCGAGCACCGCGCCGGCTTCGCGCAGCGCGGCCAGCGGCTGGCTGACGTCGATGGCCGCGGCGCCGTTTTGCTTGGACAGTTTTTCGCCGTCGGCGGCCATCACCACCGGCGTGTGCAGGTGGTGCGGCGTGGCCACGCCGAGCGCGCGCTGCAGGTGGATCTGCCGCGGCGTGCTCTCGGCCATGTCGCCGCCGCGCACCACATGGGTCACGCCCTGGTCGGCGTCGTCGACCACCACCGCCATCTGGTAGGCCCACAGGCCGTCGGTGCGCTGCAGCACGATGTCGCCGATGGTCTGCGTCACGTTTTGCGTTTGCGCACCGAGCCGCCGGTCGAACCAGGCTATCTGCAGATCGCTGTCGTCATCGTTCGTGCAGCGCAGCCGCCAGGCACGCGCGTGCTTGCCCTTGAGCCCGTGGCGGCAGGTGCCGGGATACACCAGTTCGCCGTGGCGCATGCGCACCTGGCCGGTGGCCTCCCAGGCCAGTTCGATGTCGCGACGTGAGCAGCCGCAGCGGTACACGCGCAGCTGATCACGCAGCGACTGCAGTGCCTTCGTGTAGAGCTCGCCGCGGGTCGATTGCCACACCGGCCGCTCGTCGGGCAGCAAGCCGCACACCACCAGTTGCGCCAGGATGATCCGGTCGACGCCGACCACGCTGCGCGGCGTGTCGACG
>CAIVGK010000146.1 GCA_903905475.1 uncultured Burkholderiales bacterium
ATGCGCCCGTACGGCGTGAGCGATGACGGGGCCGCGGCCGCGCTGGCCAGGAAGATCACTGCCAGCGGCAGCGCACGCCAAGCGGCCCGCATCAGGCGCTGAAGCTGAGCGCGGGATTTGAGTGGGGCAGGTCCGAGCGCACGGTCTTGAAGGCGGCCACGGCCTCCACCAGCTGGCGCGCCTGCTGGCTGAGGGTTTCGGACGCCGCCGCGCTTTCCTCGATCAGCGCGGTGTTGCGCTGGGTGGATTGGTCCATCTGCGACACCGCCTTGCCGACCTGGTCGATGCCGGTGCTTTGCTCGGCGCTGGCCGCGCTGATCTCGGCCACGATGTCGGTCACGCGCTTGATGGCCGAGACGATCTCGTCCATGGTGTGGCCGGCCTGGCCGACCAGCGCAGTGCCCTGCTCGACGCGGTCGACGCTGGCGTTGACCAGGCTCTTGACCTCGCGGGCGGCCTCGGCGCTGCGGTGCGCCAGGCTGCGCACCTCGCCGGCCACCACCGCGAAGCCGCGGCCCTGTTCGCCGGCACGTGCGGCCTCAACGGCCGCGTTGAGCGCCAGGATGTTGGTCTGGAAGGCGATGCCGTCGATCACGCTGATGATCTCGGCGATCTTCTTCGAGCTGTCGTTGATGCCGGTCATCGTTTCGACCACCTGGCCCATGACCTGCCCGCCCTTGAGCGCCACCGTCGAAGCCCCCAGCGCGAGCTGGTTGGCCTGACGGGCGTGATCGGCGTTGTTGCGCACGGTGGAGCCCAGCTGGTCCATGGTGGCCGCGGTTTCCTGCAGCGCGCTGGCTTGCTGTTCGGTGCGGTTGGACAGGTCCTGATTGCCGCCGGCGATCTGCGCGCTCGCGCTGGCCACCTCATCGGCGTTGGACTTCACCTCTCTCACGATGGTCGTGAAATTGGCCTGCATGCGCGACAGTGACTGCAGCAACCGCACGGCCTCCTCGTTGCCGCTCGGGCGGATCGACACCGTGAGGTCGCCCTGCGCCAGGCTGTCGGCCACGCTCACGGCGTGATCCATCGGACGCGTCATGCTGCGTGCCAGCCACAGTGCAGCCACCGCCATCGCCACCACCGCGAACGCCAGCGCAGCGCTGATCGACAGGCCCGCTTCGCGCACCCGCGAGGCTGCCGTCACTTCCAGCGCGAGGCTGTTTTTCTCGATGGTTTCGGACAGTGCGGCCATCTGGGTCTCCAGCTCCGTGAACACCGCCTGCAAGGGCTGCATCGCGGCCTGTGCCGCCACCGCGTCGGTGGCCGACAGGCTCACCACGGTCGCCACCGCTTCGGTGTACTGGCCCACCAGCGGGCGCACCGCCACCAGCGCGTCCTTGCTGGGCGCCGACAGGGGAAAGCCTGCCAGGCCCGTCAACGCCGCGTTGAATCTTTCGGCGTGTTCCTTCAGCCCGGCACTCGCCTCGGCCACGCGATCCGCGTTTTTCTCGAGCGCTCCGAGCACCGCCAGCTGCGCGTCACCACGCAGGGCGTCGTGCATCATGTCGGCCTCCTGGCTGGTCTGCAGCGCGTGGCTGCCCTTCACCGCATCCGACAGCGAGTCACCCAGCCGCGCCGAGGTGAACAGCCCGATACCGCCGGCAAGGCCTGCGAGCAAGGCACCGGACAGGCCCAGGGCAAGGATCTGGCTGCGAAGTTTCATGAGGGACTCCAGTTCAAGCGATCAAAAGGAAATGCCGTACCAGCCGAAGCCGACGGTCCACAGCGTGCTGCCCGAACCGGATTGACGGCTGGCCGTGAGGTCCAGGCCGAGCACTTCGGGGATCAGCCACCAGCGGCCGCCCACCGACTTCACGGTGCCGCCAAAGGTCTCGCTGCGGGTGTTGGCCTGCACTTCGGCAAACACCAGGAAATGGTCTTGCGGGGCCCACACCGCCGCCAGGTTCAGCAAGCCGGCGCTGTCGTGGCTTTCGCGATCGCGCGCCGCGCCGAGATTGGCGTGCAGCGTCCATTCATCACTGGGCGCCAGGCTGGCCAGGATCAGCCCGGAGGTTTCCGCACCGCGCCAGTGGCGGTCCACGGGGTGGGCCAAGGACTGCGCGAGCTTCAGGCCGAAGTTCAGGTCACCGGCCGAAGTCTTGAACTTCCACGACTCGGGCACCCACTTGAGCGCCATGCCGGCTTCGCCGCGAACGTCCTCGCGGGGGTGTGGGCGGGTGTGGTCCACGCCCAGCTCCAGCCCCGGCAGCACGCCGCACGCCGCACCCGCCACGAAGGCGTGTTCACGCCCGGCGTGCTCGGTCCAGGATTCGATCTGGCAGCTGCCGAAATCGGCCACGCCCGCGTCTTCGGAGCCCAGCGGGCGTCCCGCCCAGGCGTTGTGGCTGCAGGCCAGCAGGCCGGCGAGGACCAGCGTCTTGGTGTTCATGTGCGTCACAGGTGTCTTGATGTGTTGGTATCGGCCGCTGGGCGAGCCGCTTGAACGCTATCAGGCTGCGACGGCAAAGCCCTCTTCTGGAGCAGGGCCAACCAGCGTGCGGGGGTGCAGCCAGGCCGCAGTCGCATCGCCGCCGGCCGCGCGGGCGTGCAAGTGCCCCTGCCACGAGGTGCAGCCCATGACGGATTTTTTCTGGGTCTCGCCAGCGTGGCGCTGTCGGGCGCTCTCAGCGGTGCGCGATCACGCCGTCGGCGGCGGGCGGCGTCTCGCGCCACGGCGCGCGCTCATTGACGCTCGCGTTCGGCCGCTCGATCGGGTCCCGGAGCTCGTGCAGGCGCTGGCTGCGCAGCTCGGTGAACCGCTGGGGGGGGGGTGGCGGCGTGAACCCAAGCCACGCCATGCGCGGGGTCGCAGCCTTGCCGTGGATCACTCGGCGGTCGAGTTCGGCGCCGGCCAATCGACCTCGACCCACAAACCGCCCAGTGCGGTCGAGCGATCGACCCGCAGGGCGGCACCTTGAGCACCGGCAATGCGCCGAACGATAGACCAGCCCAGCCCGCTGCCGCTCTGTCCGGTGCCCAGCACGCGGAAGAACCGCTCACCCAGACGCGCGCTGGCCGCCTCGCTCAAGCCCGGCCCGCTGTCCTCGACGATCATGCGCGCGCGCCCGGCCACCTGGGCCACCGAGACCTTCACGATGGCGCGCGCCGAGTTGTATCGAATGGCGTTGTCGACCAGGTTGCGCACCAGCACCCGCAGCAGCACGGCGTCGGCCGCGACCCAGCAGGCCTCGGGGGCGTCGAGCTCGAAGGTCTGACCCTTGCGGACCGCCTGCGCCGCCAGTTCGGCCACGGTGTGGCGAACCACTTCGGCCAGGTCGACGAGCCCTGCGGCCGGCATCGTGCCGGCTTCGAGCTGCGACAGCGTCAGCAACTGATCGACCAGCCGGCTCGCCCGGTCGCAGCCGGCGATCGTCGCTTGCAGCGCATGATGGCGAAAGGCCTCATCCGGCTCGCCCTGCGCGACCTGCGCCTGCGTTCGAATGGCAGCGATCGGCGTGCGCAGTTCATGGGCCGCATCGGCGGTGAAGCGCTGCTGCGACTCCAGCAGCGTGTTGATGCGGGCGAACAGGTCGTTGAGCGCGGCCAGCATCGGCTGCATTTCCGACGGGGCGTCGTCGAGCACCACCGGCTCGACCGCCTGCGGCCGACGTTCGACCAGCACGCGCCCCAGCCGACGCAGCGGCGCCACGGCGCGGCGCACGCCCCACCACAGCGCCAGCACCAGCAGCGGCAGTCCCACCAGCATCGGACTGAGCGCGCCGCGCAGCGCCGCACGCAACACGGCCTCGCGGGAGCTGATCACCTCGCCCACGTAAACCTGCACATCGCGCTCGGTGCCGTAGGCGGCGAACACGCGCCAGTCGACGCCCTCGACGGGCACCGTGCGAAAGCCCGCCTGGAACCCTTCGCCCAGCGGCACCATGGGCAGCGCCGGCGCGTTGGCCGAGCGCAGCGCGAGTTCTCCCTCATGGAACACCTGAAACGCGACCTTCGGCGCATAGCGGTGCAGGGTCGGCGCATCGACCTCGTGCGCGTCGTCGATGCCTGCGGTCTGCTGCACCACGAGCAAAGCAGCGGCTTGCGCCAGGTGGGCGTCGAACAGTTCGTCAAGCTCATGGCGCACGTCGGCCCAGGTGAGCAGCGCGGTGGCCATCCACACGCTGGCCACCAGGCCGAGCGTGAGTGCGAGCAGGCGGCCCTGCAGCGATCGGGGCATCAGGTTCATGGTGCGAGGCCTTCGCGCAGCAGCAGGTAGCCCAGGCCGCGCACGGTCTGGATCGAGGCCGCGCCGAGCTTGCGGCGCAGGTGGTGGATGTGCACCTCGATCGCGTTGCTGTCGACCTCCTGGCCCCAGCTGTAGAGGTGCTGCTCGAGCTGCTCGCGCGAGAGCACCCGACCGGCGTTGAGCATCAGCGCGTGCAGCAGGTCGAACTCGCGCGGCGACAGCGCCACCGCCACGCCGGCCTGCTCGACCGAGTGCGCGGCCGGGTCCAGCGTGATGTCTTGCGCCACCACTTGCACCTGAGGCTCGCCGTGCGCGCGGCGCACCAGCGCGCGCAGTCGCGCCGCGAGCTCGTGCAGATCGACCGGCTTGATCACGTAGTCGTCGGCTCCGCCGTCCAGCCCGCGGATGCGCTCGGGCAAGGCGTCGCGCGCGGTCAGCACCAGCACCGGCAGCTTGACGCCGGCGCGGCGCACGGCCAGCAGCACGTCCATGCCGTCTTTGCGCGGCAGGCCCAGATCGAGCACCGCGGCCGCGTAGGTGCCGGTGCGCAGCTCGGCCTCGGCCGCCTCGCCGTCGCGCACCCAATCCACCAGAAAACCCAGCTGGCGCAGGCCGGCGCGCAGGCCGTCGCCCAGCAGGATGTCGTCTTCAGCAAGGAGGATGCGCATGCTCAGGCGTGGTTGTCAGAAGGTTTCAATCGTCGTCACGCTCGGCGGCGTGATTGAGCCCCGCAGCGCCATCGGCCAGGTCGGCACCGGACGGTGCGCTTTGCCACTGCAGCCACCAAAAGCCCAGCACGGCCACCAGCATCAGCACGCCCACGCTGCGCCAGGCGCTGCGCACGCCGTCTTTCGGTGCACCGGCCTTGCGCCCGTCGATCATGGCAGCGATCAGGTTCTCGCGGTGCAACCGGCTGCTGATCAGCACGGCCGCCACGTGCACGCCGATCACCGAGAGCATCAGGTTGGCTGCCACTTCGTGCAACTCCTCGAGCCACTCGCCGGCCAGATCGTTGTACAGCGCCCAGCCCGAGGCGGTGACGGCCGCCGCCAGGGCGAGCATCAGCACGATGGCCAGCGCACCGGCCGGGTTGTGCCCGAGGTGATGCTCGGGCCGCTCTCCCAGAACCGACCGCACATAGCGGACGATGGCTGCCGGCCCCTTGATGAAACTGGCGAAGCGCGCATGGCGGCTGCCGATGAGGCCCCACACCAGCCGGAAGGCCACCAGGCCGCCCATCGTGTAGCCCAGCGTCACATGAGCCAGGCGCCAGCGTTCGCTCTCGGCGCTGAGGTAGGCGCCGGCAAAGCTGAGCACCATCAGCCAGTGAAACACGCGCACCGGCACGTCCCACACCAGCACGTTGCGCGGGGATGCAAGCGCCGAAGCGGGGACAGGCTCAGCGGGGGATGCGGACACGGTCTTCATCGAAATCTCCTTGGTCGGCCTGCGCATGACACGCGGCACAGTGGGATGCGCTCTTCACCGACGCGCGCTTCCAGGTCGCCGCGGCCACCTCGTCGTGCTGGCGCACGAACCAGGCCGAGCGCGTGATGCGGTCCTCGGGGGGTGCGGCGCCCACGCGCTTGCCGGTGCCCGCATGGGCGGTGAGCCAGGCCGACAGCTCCTTGAGCGTGGCAGCGTCCACCGAGGCGTCGGTGCCGTAGTGGTTGGGCAAGCTGTTCATCACCCGCTGCCACGAGGCCGCCGGCAGCAGCCCCGGCGGATAGGCGATGTGGCAGGCCGCGCACTCCTGCTGGTACTGGGGCAGCGGCGGCACCGCGGCGATGCGAGCACCGCCCTCGGCGTGCGCGGCGCTCAGGCCGGCGAGGCCGCCGAGCACGGCGTGGCGAACAAAGCGGTTGAGTCGGCGCTTCATGGGGCGTCCTGCGCGGTGCGGTGGGTCGAGTGTGGCAATGCGGCGGTCGTCACGGCTTGATCGTCAACAACCAGCTCAACACGTCGGCCTTTTCGGCGGCGCTGCATTCGCGGCCGATGACGTCGTTGCAATTGCGGCGAAACCATTTCTCGGTCTTGGCGGTGTCGGTGAAGCGCTGCACATTGAAGGCCGGCGCCAGCGGCGCGATCACCTTGCCGGTCGAGGCGTGCTTGCCGTCCTGGCGCGGTTCGGCGCCGTGGCACGACGAGCAGCTCCATTCACGGCCCTGCCGGGTCGTGAACAGCGTGCGACCGCGCTCGACGCTCGGTGGCGAGCCGGCCAGCGCGCTGAAGGCGGCCAGCTGCTCGCTCGGGGTGGCGGCGCGCGCCGCAGGCATGCACGCCGCGGCGACCAGCAGCGCGGCACTCAGGCATCGAAACATTCCGCTCAGGTTCATGGGCAACTCCTCATTTGCCATCTTGACGGCGCTGCCTTAGGAATTGCTTAGCAACAGCGAAGCACTTGCCCTTGCTCAGACATCGTTCATATTCAGGCCTTAGGCTGGCTCGACTCGTGCGTGCAAGCGCACGCCGCCATCCGACCTCTCAACGACCCAGGCCCATGCAGTTCAAGCACCTCATTGACGATTCCGAAGACGCGCTGTTCAGCCCCGCCGAGCGCGCGCAGGCCGCCTCGCGCAGCACCTGGGTCAGCGTGGGGGTCAATCTGGTGCTGACCGTCACGCAGATCAGCGTCGGCGTGCTGGCCAAATCGCAAGGTCTGATCGCCGACGGCGTGCATTCGATGTCCGACCTGGTGTCCGATTTCGTGGTGCTGCTGGCCAATCGCCACAGCCAGAAGGGCGCCGACGAGAAACACCCCTACGGGCACCAGCGCTTCGAGACCGCCGGCTCGCTGATCCTCGGCGCGCTGCTGCTGGCGGTGGGCGTGGCCATGCTGTGGTCGGCATTCCTCAAGATCGCCGAGCCCCACACGGTGGGCACGGTGCACGTCATCGCGCTGTGGGTGGCCGGCGGCGCGCTCATCGCCAAGGAAATGCTGTTTCGCTACATGCTGGCGGTGGCCAAGCAGGTGAAGTCGACCATGCTGGTGGCCAACGCCTGGCACGCCCGCTCGGATGCGGCCTCGTCGCTGGTGGTCGGCGTGGGCATCGCCGGCAACCTGGCGGGCTACCCGATCCTCGACCCGATCGCCGCGCTCATCGTGGGCTGCATGGTGACCAAGATGGGCTGGAAATTCGGCTGGGACGCGCTGCACGACCTGATGGACCGCTCGGTCGATGACGCCGAGGTCAAGGCGATCCGCGAGACGCTGGAGCAAACCCCCGGCGTGAGCGGTGTGCACGATGTGCGCACCCGCAAGATGGGCGACATGATCGTGGTCGATGCACACATCGAGGTCGATGCCGACATCAGCGTCGAGGCCGGCCACGAGATCGCGGTGGCCGCGCAGCAGCGCGTGCTGCAGCGGCACCGCGTGCTCAACCTGATGTCGCACATCGACCCGTGGCGCCGGCCCGACCGCGACCACTCGGCGGACGTGCCTGCGGCCGTGAACGTGCCCGCGGGCTGAGCGACCTGGCTGCACAGGCCGTGCGCTCGGCACGTCGCCAGTCGGCGGATCGGTCGCTCAGGCCCGCGCGACGGCGCCGTCGAGGTTCAACCCGCGCCGACTCGATCACTCGGTGCATGGCCGGCATCCTCCAAGGCGGCAGCGCACGGCAGCGGTGACATCAGCACGCGCTTGATCCAGGTCAAGCCTGGCGTGCTGCGGCCCGGCGAGCATCACTCAGGCGTTTCGCAACGCCGATCGGCACCGCTGCATCCACCGCAGCCCCCCCACCACCGTGACTGCCCCGTTGCTGCTGGCCTGGATCTGCACCGCCTTCGCGCTCGAGCTGGCCGTGGGCGTGACCGTGGTGCTGGTGCGCCGCGCTCGCCGCATCGCGCTGGCTGCAGTCCTCAGGCCCGCGGTGCCGAGCGCCGCCGGCGCGGTGCCGGCATGGCCGGGCTGGCGCGAGTTCCGCGTGGTGCAGCGCGAGTTCGAGGACGCCGCGCAAACCCAGTGCTCGTTCCATCTCGTGCCCGTCGATGGCGTGGCGCTGAGCGAGTTCAAGCCCGGCCAGTACCTCACCTTCGCGCTGGACGTCGCCGGCAGCACCGAGCAGGCACCGCCGCGCCCCATCACCCGCTGCTACTCGCTGTCAGACCGGCCCCACCCGCTCCACCACCGCATCACCGTCAAGCGCGTGGGAGCGCCGCCGCTCGCGCAAAGCCTGCCGCCGGGCCTGGCATCGACCCACCTTCACGACAAGGTGCACGAAGGCGACGTGCTGCGCGTGCGGGCGCCGGCCGGGCGCTTTGTCATCGAGCCCGACGATCAGGCCACGCCGGTGCTGATCGCCGGGGGCATCGGCATCACGCCGCTGCTCGCCATGCTCAACTGGTGGCTGGCTGAGCGGCCCGGCCGTCCGATCCACCTGTACTACGGGCTGCGCCACAGCCGCGAGCAGGCATTTCGGTCGTGGCTCGAACAGCAAGCCGCCGCGCACCCCCACTTTCACCTGACCATCGCGTGCAGCCGCCCCGACCCGGGCGAGGAGCCGGGCCGCGATTTCCAGCACCTCGGGCACATCGACGTCGAGTTGCTGCGGCGCACGCTGCCGGCCGGGCGCCACCGCTTCTATCTGTGCGGTCCACCGGCGATGCTGGGCAGCGTGCTGCCGGCGCTGCGCAGCTGGGGTGTCGCGCCCGATGACATCTGCCATGAGGCGTTCGGGCCGGCGTCAGGCGATGCGCCGGCGGCGGTCACGCCCTCACCCGCCGCGCCCGGCGCAGCGGCGATGACCTTCGAGGTGCGCTTCGCACGCTCGGGTCGCACCGTGACCTGGGACGCTCGCGATGCCAGCTTGCTGGCGTTTGCCGAGCGGCACGCGGTGGTCGTCGATTCGGGCTGCCGCGCCGGCAGCTGTGGCAGTTGTGAAACCCGGCTCATCGCCGGCCAGGTGGACTACGCCGAGCGGCCCGACCACGAGATCGCGCCGGGCCACTGCCTGCTGTGTGTGGGCACGCCGCGCTCGGCCCTGGTGCTCGACGCATGAACCGCACACAAGCCCGGCTGTTCACGCGCGAGGTGCTGCCGTTCGCGATGTCGCTGCTCGCGCTGGCCGCCGCCGCGCTGCTGGTCGATGGCGTGCTGCACTGGTTCGACGCCGTGTGGATCGGCCGCCACCTGGGCATCCCGGGCACGTTGATGATCGTGCTCTCGCTGGCGTATTCGCTGCGCAAGCGCGGGGTCATCAGCGCCGGACGGCCCGCCACGCTGCTGCGCGTGCACGAGGCGATGGCGTGGGCCGGCTCGCTGCTGGTGCTGGTGCACGCGGGCATCCACTTCAACGCGATCCTCGCGTGGCTGGCGGTGTGGGCGATGCTCATCAACATCGCCAGCGGGCTGACGGGCAAGTACTTGCTGCAGCGTTCGCGCCAACGCATGGACGAGGCGCGCTTGCGATTGCAGTCGCAAGGTCTGTCGCCCGAGCAGCTCGCCGAACTCGGCTACTGGGACAGCCTGACCTTCGATGCGGTGCGGCAGTGGCGCGTGATCCACGTGCCGATCTCGCTGGCGTTTGGCGTGCTGGCGCTCGCGCACATCGTCTCGGTGTTCATCTTCTGGGGCTGGAATTGAAGCGCCCGTGGCTGCTCCTGAGCGTCATCGCCAACCTCGCGGCGGTGCTGGCGCTGGTGTTCATTTACCCCGACCTGATGGTCGGGCCGGGGCCGCTGGCCGCGGGCCACGCCGAACTGGCGACCGATTGCTTCGCCTGCCATGCGCCGCTGCGCGGGGCCTCGTCGCAGCGCTGTGCGAGTTGCCACGCGGTGGCCGACATCGGGCTGCGCACCACGCTCGGCGTGAGCATCGTCGCCACGCCGGCGAAGGTGGCGTTCCATCAGCAGCTCATCGAAACCGACTGCGTGGCCTGCCACAGCGACCACCAGGCACCCCAACTCACCCGGCACAGCCGCAAGCCGTTCTCACATGAGCTGCTGCAAGCGGCCACGCGCGAGCGCTGCGACGGTTGTCACCGCAAGCCCACCGACAACTTGCACCGGCAGCTCAAGGGCAACTGCGTGCAGTGCCACAGCGCGCAGGGCTGGAAGCCCGCCACCTTCGATCACGACAAGTTGTTCGTGCTCGACGGCGACCACCAAACGCGCTGCGAGACCTGCCACGTGAACAGCGACTACAGCCGCTACACCTGCTACGGCTGCCACGAGCACACACTGGCCAACGTGCGTGCCAAGCACGAGGAAGAAGGCGTTCGCGACTTCGACCACTGCGTCAAATGCCACCGCAGCGCGGACGACAAGCCCGCGGAGGGTGGCAACCGGGAACGCGGGTCAGACGCGGCTGGCCACCCAGGCCGCGACCGACGCGAGCGCGACTGACAACCCGGAAGGGTCGGTGCCGCCGGCCATCGCCATGTCGGGCTTGCCGCCGCCCTTGCCGCCGACTTGCTGCGCCACGAAGTTGACCAGCTCGCCGGCCTTGACGCGGCCGATGCTGTCGGCGGTGACACCGGCGGCCAGCTGCACCTTGCCGCCGTCCACGCTGGCCAGCACCACCACGGCGGTCTTGAGCTTGTCTTTCAGTTTGTCGAGCGTTTCGCGCAGCGCCTTGGCGTCGGCGCCTTCGAGCCGGGCGGCGAGCACCTTGATGCCGCCCACGTCGACCGCCTGCGCCATCAGCTCGTCGCCTTGCGCCGAGGCCAGCTTGCCCTTGATGGCGTCGAGTTCTTTCTCCAGCCCGCGCACCTGGTCGAGCAGCGAGATCACGCGCGCCGGCACCTCGGCGCGCAGCACCTTGAGCGTGCCGGCCACGCCGCCGAGTGCGGCTTCCATGCCCTGCACATAGGTCAGCGCGTTGTCGCCGGTGAGTGCTTCGACGCGGCGCACGCCGGCGGCCACGCCGCCTTCGGCCACGATGGTGAACAAGCCGATGTCGCCGGTGCGCTGCACGTGGGTGCCGCCGCACAGCTCACGGCTCGAGCCGATGCCCAGCACGCGCACCTCGTCGCCGTATTTCTCGCCGAACAGCATCATCGCGCCGGTCTTCTGGGCGTCGTCGATGGACATCACGTCGGCGCTCACGGCCGCGTTGGCCAGCACCTCGGCGTTGACGATGTTCTCGACCTGACGGATCTGCTCGTTGCTCATCGGCGCGTGGTGCGCGAAGTCGAAGCGGGTGCGATCGGCCGTGACCTGCGAGCCCTTTTGCTGCACATGGGCGCCCAGCACCTCGCGCAGCGCCTTGTGCATCAGGTGGGTGGCGCTGTGGTTGCGCACGGTCTTCGCACGGCGCTCGGCGTCGACGCGCGCGGTGAAGCTGTCGCCCACCTCGACCTCGCCTTCGACGATGCGGCCGTGGTGGCCGAACACGCTGGCCAGCACCTTGATGGTGTCGTCGACCAGCAAGCGCGAGCGCGCGTTGCGCAGCTCGCCGCTGTCGCCGGCCTGGCCGCCGCTCTCGGCGTAGAACGGCGTGTGGTCGAGCACGATCACCGCGTCGTCACCGGCGCGCGCGCGCAGCACCGGCGTGCCGTCAAGGTAGATCGCGGTGACCTTGGAACCCTCGTGCACCAGCTGCTCGTAGCCATGGAACACCGTGGCCGCGCCGCTGTACTCGAGCCCTTGCGCCATCTTGAACTTGCCCGCTGCGCGCGCTTGTTCGCGCTGGCGGCCCATGGCCACGTCGAAGGCCACGCCGTCGACGGTCATGTCGCGTTCGCGGCAGACATCGGCGGTCAGGTCGAGCGGAAAGCCGTAGGTGTCGTGCAGCTTGAAGGCCAGATCGCCGTCGAGGACGCGACCGGCATCGCCAGGCTTGGCGGCGGTTTCAGCCAGCGCGGTCTCGAGGATTTCCATGCCGTTGGCGATGGTCTGGAAGAAGCGCTCTTCTTCCTGGCGCAGCACCTCGGTCACGCGCAGCTGCTGCTGGCGCAGCTCGGGATAGGCCTCGCCCATCTCGATGGCCAGATCGGCCACCAGCGTGTGGAAGAACGGCTTGCGCGCGCCGAGCTTGTAGCCGTGGCGGATGGCGCGGCGGGTGATGCGGCGCAGCACGTAGCCGCGGCCTTCGTTGCCCGGCACCACGCCGTCGACCACCGTGAAGGTGCACGCGCGGATGTGGTCGGCAATCACCTTGAGCGAGGGCGAATCGGCCGCGAAGTCGGCCCCGCCGGCAGCCAGCACCGCACGCCGCGCGGCGGCCAGCAGGTTCACGAACAGATCGATCTCGTAGTTGCTGTGCACGTGCTGCAGCACCGCGGTGATGCGCTCGAGGCCCATGCCGGTGTCCACGCTGGGCTTGGGCAGCGGGTGCATGACGCCGTCTTCGGTGCGGTTGAACTGCATGAAGACGTTGTTCCAGATCTCGATGTAGCGGTCGCCGTCCTCATTGGGCGAGCCGGGCGGGCCGCCGGCCACCTCGGGCCCGTGGTCGTAGAAGATCTCGGTGCACGGGCCGCACGGGCCGGTGTCGCCCATCATCCAGAAGTTGTCCGAGGCGTAGCGCGCGCCCTTGTTGTCGCCGATGCGCACGATGCGCTCGGCGGGCACGCCCACCGTCTTGTTCCAGATCTCGTAGGCCTCGTCGTCGTCGGCGTAGACCGTGACCCAGAGCTTGTCCTTGGGCAGTTGGTAGACCTCGGTGAGCAGCTCCCACGCATACGAAATGGCGTCGTGCTTGAAGTAGTCGCCAAAGCTGAAGTTGCCCAGCATCTCGAAGAAGGTGTGGTGACGCGCGGTGTAGCCCACGTTGTCGAGGTCGTTGTGCTTGCCGCCGGCACGGATGCACTTCTGGCTGGACGTGGCGCGCGTGTAGCTGCGGCGATCGAAGCCGAGGAACACGTCCTTGAACTGGTTCATGCCCGCGTTGGTGAACAGCAGCGTGGGGTCGTCGCCCGGAATCACCGGGCTGCTCGGCACGATGGTGTGGCCCTTCGATTCGAAGAATTTCAGGAAGGTCTGGCGAATGTCGGTGGCTTTCATGGGTGCTTTCAACTCATTTGACGGGTGACGGATAAAGCCTGATGCCTGCCACCGGGGCGGCGGCAATCATGGCTTCGTCATAGGTGGCCAGGGCGGCCTTGCGTCGCAAGGCCAGTTCGAAATACAGCGAGTCGTAGGCGCTCAAGCCGTAGGCCCGCGCCAACTCGAGGTTGCGGTTCACATCGACCAGGGTCGTGTCGACCATCGGGTTGAGCGCGCCGATCACCGACAACGCATGGCCCACCTTGGCCGGCGTGGCAGCGCCTCGCCGCTCGGCTTGCACCAGCGCGCTGGCGATCTCGGAGTTCCACAACGCAGGCACGATCAGCCGCACAGACTGCAGCAACTGCAAGCCGGCGGCGTGGGGTTTTTTGGCCTGCGTGTGCAGCACGTAACGCAACACGAAGGACGCATCGACCACCACCCACTCGGGAGGCGGCTGGTTCACGCTCATTCGCGGCCCGCCTCGATCAGCGACTTGAGTGACACATCACCCATCTCGATGGGCTCGAAGGCCAACAGGTCGGCGATCGCCTTTTGCCTCGCGGCGCCATTGAGCTCATCCGAGTGGTCCATCGCCACCAGCCTGACCACCGGCTTGTTGTGGCGGGTGATCACGATCTCCTCGCCGGCCTCGACGCGGCTGACCAGTTCGGACAGGTGGGTCTTGGCCTCGAACAGACCTATGCTGTGCACGGATTTGGGATTCGACATGGCCCCTCCTTCGACGACAATCTGGTTGAATTGACCAGACTTTACCGCAGCGCCTGTGACCGCGGGCCTGACCTGCACGGAGCCTTCATGAACCGCCGAACCTCGCCGCTGAGCGCCCTGCAAGACGCCGCGCTGCTCCAGACCGATGCGCTGATCGATGGCGTGTGGGTGGGATCGGCGCAGCGCTTCGGCGTGGACGACCCGGCCACCGGCGAGCGGCTCGCCGACGTGGCCAACCTCGGCGCGCCCGAGGCCGAAGCCGCGATCGCCGCCGCCGCACGCGCCTGGCCGGCCTGGCGCAACCTCACCGCCAAGGCGCGCGGCGCGATCCTGATGAAGTGGTTTGCGCTCATCACGCAGCACGCCGAAGACCTGGCCCGCCTGATGACCGCCGAGCAAGGCAAGCCGCTGGCCGAATCGCGTGGCGAGGTCGCCTATGGCGCGAGCTTCGTCGAGTGGTTTGCCGAGGAGGCCAAGCGCATCGGCGGCGAAACCATCCCCACCACCGACAACAACAAGCGCTTTGTGGTGATCCGCCAGCCGATCGGCGTGTGCGCAGCGATCACGCCGTGGAACTTCCCCGTGGCCATGATCACCCGCAAGGTGGCACCCGCGCTGGCCGCCGGCTGCACCGTGGTGGTCAAGCCCGCCGAGCAAACGCCGCTGTGCGCGCTGGCGCTGGCCGAGCTGGCGCAGCGCGCCGGCGTGCCACCCGGCGTGTTCAACGTGATCACCGCCGACAGCGCGCGCTCGGTCGAGATCGGCCGCGCGCTGTGCGCGAGCGATGCGGTGCGCCACCTGTCGTTCACCGGCTCGACCGAAGTCGGCCGACTGCTCGCCGCGCAATGCGCCCCCACCGTCAAGCGCTTGTCGCTCGAGCTCGGCGGCAACGCGCCTTTCATCGTGTTCGATGACGCCGACCTCGACAGCGCCGTCGAAGGCGCCATGGTCAGCAAGTACCGCAACGCCGGCCAGACCTGCGTGTGCGCCAACCGGCTGTACGTGCAAGACGCGGTGTACGACGCCTTCGTGAGCAAGCTCGCCGAGCGCGTGCGCGGCATCCGCGTGGGCCACGGCTTCGAGCCGGGCGTGACGCAAGGTCCGATGATCGATGCGCACGCCGTGGCCAAGGTCGAATCGCACGTGGCCGATGCGCTGGCCAAGGGCGCGCGGCTGCTGGCCGGCGGGCAGCGCATCGACGCGCGGTTCTTCGCGCCCACGCTGCTGGCCGAGGCCACCGACGACATGCTGTGCGCCCGCGAGGAAACCTTCGGGCCGCTGGCGCCGGTGTTTCGCTTTCACACCGAAGCCGAGGTGATCGCGCGCGCCAACGACACCGAATTCGGCCTCGCGAGCTATTTCTACAGCCGCGACATCGGGCGCATCTTCCGCGTGGGCGAGGCGCTCGAGTACGGCATGGTCGGGGTCAACACCGGGCTGATCTCGGCCGCCGAGGTGCCGTTTGGCGGCGTCAAGCAATCGGGCCTGGGGCGTGAGGGATCGCGCCATGGCATCGACGACCATGTCGAGATCAAATACCTGTGTCTCGGCGACATCCAGCGCTGAACCCGACTTCACACGACGAACATGACCCTGCCCTCACTCGAAATCCGCCACTGGGTGCTGCTGAGCTTCCTGGCCTCGGCGCTGTTCGTGCACCTGCGTGGTCGCGTGCGCTTTCGCCTGGTGCGGGCGATGACCGACTTCACGGTGCTGCTCGCGCCGTTGAACGTGCTGCTGTACCTGTTCTCGCGCACGCCGCGCTCGGTCTACATCGACCCGAAGCAGTTTCCTGAACTCCAGGTGCTGCAAGACCACTGGCAAACGATCCGCACCGAGGCGCTGCGCCTGAACGACGAGGGCTACATCCGCGCGGCCGCCGGCTACACCGACATCGGCTTCAACTCGTTCTTTCGCACCGGCTGGAAGCGCTTTTACCTGTGCTGGTACGGCAAGGATCTGGCCTCGGCCGAAGCGCTGTGCCCGCAGACCGTGAAGCTGCTGCGCAGCATCGGCACGGTCAAGGCGGCCATGTTCGCCTCGCTGCCGCCGGGTGCGCGGCTGGTGCGCCACCGCGACCCGTACGCCGGCTCGCTGCGCTACCACCTGGGCCTGCAAACGCCCAACGAGGCGGGCTGCTACATCGAGGTCGACGGCCAGCGCTATTTCTGGAAAGACGGCGAGGCGGTGATGTTTGACGAGACCTACATCCACTTCGCCGAAAACACCACCGACCAGCCGCGCGTGATCCTGTTTTGCGACGTCGAGCGCCCGCTGTGGGGCAGCCCGCTGCGTGCCTTCAACCGCCTGTTCGCCAAGTACTTCATGGCGGCGGCCTCCACCCAGAACGTCAACGGCGAGCCGATCGGCGGCATCAACCAGGTGTTTGCCCACGCCTACAAGCTGCGCGCCATGGCCAAGGAGTTCAAGCGCGGCCAGCGCAAGCTGTACTTCCTGGGCAAGTGGGTGCTGATCCTCGGGCTGCTGTGGGTGATCTTCTGGTGATCGCCGGCGCCGGCGCCGCGTCAGTGGGCGTCGTCGTCGTTGGCCGCTGAGGCCGGGCCACCCCGCTCGGCGCGGTTGGCGTAGCCGTCGCGCCCCACGGCCTGGGCCGAAGCCGCCAGGCCTGACGCGCGGCGCAGCAGTTCGGCCGGCTGCGTGCCATCGGCCGGCGTCGCGGCGATGCCCAGCGCGGTCGACACCGCCACCTCCTGGCCGCCCACCGTGAAGGTTTCGCCCAAGGCCGTGAGCAGCTTGCGGCCGACCCGATCGGCATCGCCCGCGGTGTCGATCTGCGACAGCAGCACCGCAAACGAGTCGTCACCCACCGAGGCCACCACGTCGCTGGCGCGCACGCCCGCACGCAACCGCACCGCGATCTTGCGGCGCAGCGCGCCGGCCGCCTCGGCACCCAGGCGCGCCATGGTGGTGGCCAGCCCCTCGATGCGCAGCACCAGCAGCGCCATCGGCGCGGGCTCGCGCTCGCGCAGCGCCAGCAGGTGGCTCATGTGTTCGATCAACTGGCCCACGTGCGGCAAGCCGGTGTGCACGTCGGTGGCAAACGCCTGCCGCGTGGCCGCACGCACCCGCTGACGTTCGTGCGCGGCGCGCAAGCGGCGCGGCCAGTCGGCAGCGCCCACCTCGGCGGCGCCCACCACGTCTTGCGCACCGCTGCGCCACCAGCGCAGGCACTCGTCAGGCGCCGCAGCCTCGGCCACCACGACCACCGCCACCTCGCTCGCGCAGCGGCTCCAGCCGTCACACCAGCTGGGCACCACCAGCACATCGACCGGCCCTTCCGCCATGCGCTGCCACACATCGCTGGCCGAGCACGACGCCACTTCGAAGGTCCCGAACGCAGCCTCATCGCCCGCCAGCGCCGCAGCGCCATCGACCGGCTCGACCTGCAGCACGCGCAACAAAGAATCGGACATGGCCGCCGCCCTCGCAGTGTTCAGAAAAATGATTGTGGCGGTGACGGTCTGTGCCGCGCCATCGGCCGGCGACCCGGCATCGCCGTGGCGCCTAGAATCGAGCGTTCCGCGGGTGTAGTTCAATGGTAGAACGGCAGCTTCCCAAGCTTCATACGAGGGTTCGATTCCCTTCACCCGCTCCAGATTGCCCCTTCGATTTCGCATCCGCCACGGCCCGCTCAGGGCCGTTCTTGTTTCCGACACCGACTGCGCCCATGAGCCTGCCCCCCACGCCGATGGATGTGCCCGAAGCGGCCGAAGCGAATGCCAGCACCACGCCGCGCCGGGCGATCAAGTCGTTCGTGCTGCGCGCCGGACGCATGGGCAGCGGGCAGGTGCGCGCGATGGAAGAACTCGGGCCGGCCTATGTGCTGCCCTACGCCGCGCAGCCGCTGGACGCCGCGCAGGCGTTCGGGCGCAGCGCGCCGCTGGTGCTCGAGATCGGCTTTGGCATGGGCGACGCCACCGCGGCCATTGCCGCCGCACTGCCCGACACCGACTTTCTGGGCGTTGAGGTGCATTCGCCGGGCGTGGGCGCGCTGCTCAAGCTGATCGGCGAGCAGGGCCTGGCCAACGTGCGCATCGTGCGGCACGACGCGGTCGAGGTGCTCGATCACATGGTCGCACCGGGCTCGCTGGGTGGCGTGCACGTGTTCTTTCCCGACCCGTGGCACAAGAAGAAGCACAACAAGCGCCGCCTGATCCAGCCGGAGTTTGTGGCGCGGCTGTGCACGCGGCTGGCACCCGGTGGCTACCTGCACTGCGCGACCGACTGGCAGCCCTACGCCGAGCAGATGCTCGAGGTGCTCGGCGCCGAGCCCGCGCTGCGCAACACCGCCGAGGGCTACGCGCCGCGGCCGCACTACCGCCCGCTCACCAAGTTCGAGCGGCGTGGCCTCAAACTGGGCCACGGCGTGTGGGATCTGGTGTTCCAGCGCGTGTGATCCAAAACACCGCACGGCCGTGGTTATTGATCCGACCATCGTCACCCAGACACCGCCGTCACCCCCCGTTGATCCGACCGGACTTCGCGTCCACTCCCCGTTTGCTGGCCCGAGACCGCTGACCATGATTGCTGCACGCCTGAAGTCCGTCACCCAAGCCACCTGCGGTGCTGCCGCGTTGATCGCGCTGCTGCTGGCGAGCGGCTGCTCGAAGCCCGCCGCGCCAGCGGGCGGGCCACCCGGCGCGGCGCCGGTGTCGGTGGCCGCAGCGGTGCAGCGCACGGTGGGCGACAGCTACGAATTCACCGGCCGGCTCGAAGCGCCGCGCTGGGTCGAACTGCGCCCGCGCATCGGCGGCACCATCGAGCGGGTGCACTTTCGCGATGGCGCGCGCGTGACGGCCGGCGCGCCGCTGTTCACCATCGACCCCAAGCCCTATGAAGCCGAACTGGCGCGCGCGCAATCGCAGCTGGCCGCCGCGCGCTCGCGCGCCGAGCTGGCCACGCAGGACCTGAGCCGCGCCACCCAGCTGCTCGACGCCAAGGCGGTGTCGCGCCAAGAGTTCGACCAGCTCACCTCGGGGGCGGCCACCAGCCGCGCCGACATCCGCGTGGCCGAAGCCGCGCTGCGCATCGCGCAACTCAACCTGGGCTACACCCGGGTCACCGCGCCGATCGCCGGGCAGCTG
>CAIVGK010000147.1 GCA_903905475.1 uncultured Burkholderiales bacterium
CCTCACCCCAGCGCTGTGGACCTTGGCCCTCATGGTGGGCGCCTGCGCGCTGGCCCTCGCCGCACACGCCGCCGACAGCGCCCCGGCCGCGCCGACCCGCGCGGCGCTCACGGTCACCGTGACCCAGCCGCAGCCGGCCGATCTGTCGATGACGGTCACCGCCAACGGCTCCATCGCCGCCTGGCAAGACGCCAGCGTGGGCAGCGAGGTGGCCGGCCTGCGGCTCGAGACGGTGCGCGTCAACGTGGGTGATGTGGTGCGCCGCGGCCAGCGGCTCGCCAGCTTTGCGCCCGAGACGGTGCAAGCCGATCTGGCCGAAGCGCGCGCGCGCGTCGCCGAGGCCGAGGCCGCCGCGACCGAGGCCGCCGCCAACGCCGAGCGCGCGCGCAGCCTGCAAGCCAGCGGCGCGCTCAGCGCCCAGCAGATCGACCAGTACGTCACCGCCGAGCGCAGCGCACTAGCGCGCCTCGAGGCGCAACGCGCCGCCGCGCAGGTGCAGCAGCTGCGCCTGAAGCACACGCAGGTGCTGGCGCCCGACCACGGCGTGATCTCGGCGCGCAGCGCGGCGGCCAGCGTCGGCTCGGTGCCGGCGGCCGGGCAGGAGCTGTTCCGGCTGATCCGCCAAGGCCGGCTCGAATGGCGCGCCGAGGTGCAAGCGGGCGATCTCGCCCGACTCAAACCCGGCATGGCGGTGCGCGTGACGCTGGCGGGCGAGGGCGGCAGCGCCATCACCGGGCGGCTGCGCATGGTCGCGCCCACGGTCGACGCGCAAACCCGCGACGGCCTGGTCTATGTCGATCTGCCCGCGCCGGGCGCCGCGCGGGCCGGCATGTTCGCGCGCGGCGAGTTCGTGCTCGGTTCGCGGCGCGCGCTGACGCTGCCGCAAGCGGCCGTGAAGCTGCGCGACGGGCTGAGCTACGTGCTGCAGCTCGACGGCGACTCGAAGGTGCGCGAGGTCAAGGTCGGCGTGGGGCGCCGCCAGGGTGACCGCCTCGAGATCACCGGCGGGCTCGACGCCGCCGCGCGCGTGGTCGCCGACGGCGTGGGCTTTCTGGGCGACGGCGACACCGTGCGGGTGGTCAGCGCGCCGCCGGCGGCCACGCCGGGGCGCTCGACCAACGCTCAGCCCACGCGCTGACGGCCCCGGGCCACACCATGAACTTTTCGACCTGGTCGATCCAAAACCCGATCCCGTCGGTGATGCTGTTCGTCTTGCTCACGCTGGCCGGGCTGATGGGCTTTCGGGCGATGAAGGTGCAGCAGTTCCCCGACCTCGAGCTGCCCGTGGTCACCGTGACCGCCACGCTGCCGGGCGCCTCGCCCTCGCAGCTCGAGACCGAGGTGGTGCGCAAGATCGAGGACTCGGTGGCCGCCATCTCCGGCGTCAAGCACATCCACGCCAAGGTGCAAGACAGCAGCGCCGTCATCAGCGTCGAGTTCCGCCTCGAAAAGCCCACGCAGGAGGCGGTCGACGACGTGCGCGAGGCGGTCAACCGCATCAGCACCAGCTTGCCGGCCGACCTGCGCGACCCGGTGATCGCCAAGCTCGAGTTGTCGGGCGCGCCGATCCTGACCTACTCCATCGCCGCGCCTCGCATGGACGACGAGGCACTGAGCTGGTTCGTCGACAACACCGTGGTCAAGCGGCTGCTGAGCCTGCGCGGCGTGGGCGCGGTCAGCCGCGTGGGTGGCGTGACGCGCGAGGTGCAGGTGGCACTCGACCCGCTGCGGCTGCAAGCGCTCAACGCCTCGGCCTCCGACATCTCGCGCCAGCTGCGCAAGATCCAGCAAGACGCCTCGGGCGGGCGCACCGACGTGGGCGGCGCCGAACAGTCGGTGCGCACGATTGCCACCGTGCACAGCGCCGACGAGCTCGCGCGCATGGACATCGCGCTGTCCGACGGGCGCCATGTGCGGCTCGACCAGGTGGCCACGGTGCGCGACGGCGTGGCCGAGATCCGCTCGGCCGCGCTGCTCAACGGCCAGCCGGTGGTCGGCTTCGAGATCGTGCGCACGCGCGGCGCGGGCGTCACCGAGGTGGCCGCGCTGGTGCGCAGCGAGCTCGACCGGCTGCGCGCCGAGCACCCCGACATCACCATCCACGAGGCCTTCAACTTCGTCGACCCGGTGCAAGACAGCTTCGACGGCTCGATGCTGCTGCTCTACGAGGGCGCCGCGCTCGCCGTGCTGGTGGTGTGGCTGTTCCTGCGCGACAGCCGCGCAACCTTCGTGGCGGCCACCGCGCTGCCGCTGTCGGCCATCCCCACCTTCGGCGCGATGTACCTGTTCGGCTTTTCGATCAACACGGTCACGCTGTTGTCGCTGTCGCTGGTGGTGGGCATCCTGGTCGACGACGCGATCGTCGAGATCGAGAACATCGCGCGCCACCTGCGCATGGGCAAGACGCCGCTGCAAGCGGCCACCGAAGCAGCCGACGAGATCGGCCTGGCGGTGATCGCCACCAGCTTCACGCTGATCGCGGTGTTCCTGCCCACCGCCTTCATGGGCGGCATCGCCGGGCGCTTTTTCGTGCAGTTCGGCTGGACGGCGGCATTCGCGGTGTTCTTCTCGCTGGTGGTCGCGCGGTTGCTCACGCCCATGATGTCGGCCTACCTGCTGCGCGCGCCGCGCCACCGCGAGGCGCCCGACGCGCTGTGGATCACGGTGTGCCTGCGCTGGACGCGCTGGTGCTTGAACCACCGCGCGCTCACGCTGCTGGCGGCCGGCGTCTTTCTGGCCGGCTCGCTGGCGCTCGCGCCGCTGCTGCCCACCGGCTTCATCCCGGCCGATGACCTGTCGCAAACGCAGGTCACGGTGTCGCTGCCGCCGGGCAGCACCTTTGGCCAGACGCTGGCCGCAGCCGAACGGGCGCGCGCGCTCGTCGAGCGCAACCCGCACGTCAAGCGCGTGTACACCGCGGTGGGCGGCGGTGCGACCGGCGCCGACCCGTTCGCCGCGGCCGGGGCGCCCGATGTGGGCACCGCCACGCTGACCATCAACCTCACGCCGCGCCGCGAGCGCGCCGGCGTGTCCAAGCAGGCCATCGAGCGCCAGCTGCGCGAGGTGATGACCGAGCTGCCCGGCGCGCGCATCAAGGTCGGCCTGGCCGCCGCCGGCGCCAAGTACGTGCTGGTGCTGGCCAGCGAGGACGGCCAGACGCTGGCCGAGCACGCCCGCCTCGTCGAACGCGAGTTGCGCACGCTGCCGGGCATCGGCAACGTGGTCTCGTCGTCGAGCCTGGTGCGCCCGGAGCTCATCGTGCGGCCCGACTTCGCCCGCGCGGCCGATCTGGGCGTGACCTCGGCGGCCATCTCCGACACGCTGCGCATCGCCACGCGCGGTGACTACGACGAACAGCTGCCCAAGATGAACCTGTCGCAGCGGCAAGTGCCCATCGTCGTCAAGCTCGACGCCCCCGCGCGCAGCGACGTCGAGCTGCTGTCGCGCCTGGCGGTGAGCGGCACGCACGGCCCGGTGCGCCTGGGCAACGTGGCGCAGCTCGGCCTGGGCAGCGGCCCGGCACAGATCGACCGCTACGACCGCCAGCGCAACGTCAACCTCGAGATCGAGCTGAACAACCAGCCGCTGGGCGCCATCAAGACCGCCGCCATGGCACTGCCCAGCTTGCGCAACCTGCCACCCGGCGTGGTGCAAAAGAGCGTGGGCGACGCCGAGACCATGAAGGACCTGTTCGAGAGCTTCGGCGTGGCCATGCTCTACGGCGTGCTGTGCATCTACATCGTGCTGGTGCTGCTGTTCAAGGATTTCGTGCAGCCGGTGACCATCCTGGCCGCGCTGGTGCTGTCGGTGCCCGGCGCCTTCCTCGCGCTGTTCCTCACCCACACGGCGATCTCGATGCCCTCGTTGATCGGGCTGATCATGCTCATGGGCATCGCCACCAAGAACTCCATCTTGCTGGTCGAGTACGCCATCGTGGCGCGGCGCGACCACGGCCTCTCGCGCTGGGACGCGCTGCTCGACGCCAGCCACAAGCGCGCCCGCCCGATCGTCATGACCACCATCGCCATGGGCGCGGGCATGCTGCCCATCGCGCTGGGCCTCGGGGTCGATCCGAGCTTTCGCGCGCCGATGGCCATCGTGGTGATCGGCGGACTGATCACCTCGACCTTCCTCAGCTTGCTGGTCATTCCGGTGCTGTTCACCTATGTCGATGACGCGGTGCGCGCGCTGCTGCGCTGGTGGCCACGCCGCGCGGGCGAGGGCGCTTGACGATGGCGATGGCGGGGACGTTCTGGCAGGTGGTCACGCGGCTGGGTGAAGCGCAGATCCTGCTGCCCACGGTGGCGCTGCTGGCGCTGTGGTTTGCCCGGCGCGGGCGCTCGCTGCGGCTGGTGGCGATGTGGCTGCTCGGTCTGGGCGGCGCGATCGGCCTGACGGTGTTGTCGAAGGTCGCCTTCATGGGCTATGGCTGGGGCTGGGCGCCGCTCGACTACACCGGCATTTCCGGGCATTCGATGTTTGCCGCGTCGGTCTACCCGCTGGCCGGCATCGCGGTGCTGCACGCCATGGCCGGGCCGCGCGCGCTGGACTGGCGCTCGGCGGGGCTGGCGCTGGGCTGCGCGGTGGCGTTGCTGGTGGGCGCCTCGCGCGTCGCGGTGGGCGCGCACTCGGTGGTCGAGGTGCTGGTGGGGCTGGGCGTGGGCGGGCTGGTCAGCCTCGCGGCGCTCGGCGCGGGCCGGCCGCCCGCCGTGCGCCCCGCGCTGTGGCTGCCGATCGCGCTCGCCGTGTGGTGGGGCGTCACGCCGGCCCATGCGCCGCCGTCCACCACGCACGGGCTGGTCACGCAGCTCGCGCTGCAGGTGTCAGGCCGCAGCGCGCCCTACACGCGCGACGAGCTGCACCGCGACTGGCGGCAACGGCACGCAGCGCGCTGAAGCGCCGGTTCAGTTCGTGTCGGGCGTGGGCAGGCCCAGGCCCATCTGCTCGAGCAGGTCGGACACCAGCTCCAGGCGCAGCAGCGGGTTGTCGAGCGACATCAGGCGCTGCTTTTGCTGCAGACCCAGCGGCAGCAACTCGCACCAGCGGTTGGCCAGCCAGCCGCAATCACTCCATTGGTAGGGCGGCTGCAGCGGCATCTCGCCGGGGTCGCCGGCGCGCTCCGACAGGCTGCGCACCAGTTCTTGCAGCGCGAACGCCGTGTTCTCGAGGTCGGCGGGCACCGGCACCGCGACGTCGCCGGGCAGCAGCTCCACCTCGGCCATCCACAGGCCGTGCTTGAGCTTTTCGCTCGAGCGCACGCGAAAGCGCTGCGTGCCGCTGCAGCGAACCATCATCAGCCCGGGGTTGGGCCGCTCGAGCCGGGCGATGCGGGCCAGCGTGCCTTCGAGGTGGAACGCCTCGTTGGCATAGCCGTCACCCGATGGCGAGCCCGGGGCCGGCGCGCTGTTCACCTCGGCGCCTTCGGTCAGGCACACCACGCCGAACGGCGTGCCGGCCTTGTGGCTGCGGCTGATCATGTCGAGGTAGCGCACCTCGAAAATCCGCAACGGCAGGTGGCCCCCGGGAAACAAGACACTGCGCAGGGGAAACAGCGGCAGCTGCAACAGCGACGGGGCGGCGGGTACTTCCATCCGCCGATTGTGGTGTGCCCGAATTCACGGTGCAGCACAGGGATTCCCCTCGCCACACCGTGAGGGCCTGCTCAGGCGGGCAGCAAGCCGTCGGCGCGCAGCAGCGTCTCGAGGCAATGCTCGCGGATGCCGTAGAACGCCTTCAGGTCGTCGATCTGGCGGCCGCTGGCGGGGGCGGGCAGGGCACCGGGCCGACGCACGGCGAGGATCATCTTGTTCTTTTGCGTGTGCTCGAGCGCGACGAACTCGAACACCTGGGTGTCGTAGCCGCAGGCCTCGAGCAGCAAGGCGCGCAACCCATCGGTGAGCATTTCGGCGTGCTGCCCGAGGTGCACGCCGTGCTGCAGGATCGGGCGCAGCGGGTGCGGGCTGAGCAGTTGCGGGCGCAGCTGCTTGTGGCAGCACGGCGAGCACAGGATCACCGCCGCGCCGCCGCGCAGGCCGTGGTGGATGGCGTGGTCGGTCGCGGTGTCGCACGCATGCAGCGCGATCATCACGTCGATCGGCTCGGCCGCGCGTGTGCTCACATCGCCCTCGTCGAAGCGCAGGCCTTGCAGCCCCAGCTTTTGCGCCACGGCATTGCCCAGCCGCACCAGGTCGCCGCGCAGCTCGACGCCGGTGACCTGCGCCTCGACGCCCGGTTGATGGCGCAGGTGGTCGTGCACCGCGAAGGTCAGGTAGCCCTTGCCCGAGCCGAAGTCGACCACGCGGATCGCCCGCGGCGCTTCGGCCGGGGCCTCGGCGGCGCTCAGCAGCCCCGACGCGCGCAGGGCGCCGGCGAACACCTCGACGAACTTGTTGATCTGCTTCCACTTGCGCGACATCGCCGGCACCACGTCGTGCTGCGCGGTGGTCACGCCCAGCGCGCTGAGAAACGGCTGGCGCACATCGACCCAGCGCTGCTTTTCGCGGTCGTGCGCCGCGGCGCCTGCTGCCTCACGCTCATCGGCGCGGCCCTCGGCGGCGCTGGCTGGTTGCGCGAGCGGTGTGCTGCGCAGCGTGCACACGCCGCGCTGGCTGATCGTGAGCTCGACCGTCTCGTCGGCCGTGTGCAGGTGCGCGTTGCGAAACACCGGGCCCAGCAGCTCGCGCACCGTGTGCCAGCCGGCGTCCACGCTCAGGTTCTTGGTGACGTCACGGGTGGTGTGCCGGTAGACGAACGACAGGCACGGCTCGCCCTTGAGCGACACGGCGCGCACCATCACGCGCTGCAAATCGGGCTGTCGGCCGTGGTGCTTGGCGAGCAGCAGCTTCACGAAGCGGCCTTCGGCCAGGCTGGCCGAGCAGCGCTCGATGAAGCGATCAAGGGGCAACGCGGCCACCGGCGGGGCGCCCGCGCCGTGCAGCGCCTCGGTGGCCAAGGGGTCTTTCATGCAGATCTCCGGCGCGTGTGTGACGAATGGGCCGCCGGATGCTACCGGCTCGCGCGACACCGGATCGTGATGCACATCAGATGCGGCGGTCCGTTTACCCGCCGTTCACACAACGTCACCGACCGACTCCCAAGGTTGGCATGCCATTGCCCGGTGGGTCCTACGCTGCAGGCTTCAGACAAAGCAGAACAGGATCCCGCCGTGCAAACCCTCCAAACCGTCATCCGCCCCAGCCGCGCCGTACCCCACCCCGCCGGTCTGCGCATTGCCGGGATGCTCGCGCGGCTCGAAGCCGAAGTGCCGCTGACGCGTCGCGTGCTGCACACCGGTGAGGCGGTCTACCGCGCCGGCGAGCGCTTCGAGGCGCTGTATGTGGTGCACGCAGGCATGTTCAAGACGGTCAACGTCGCGCCGGATGGCCGTGAGCAGGTGGTCGGTCTGCACTTCAAGGGCGACTGGCTGGGCTTCGATGGCATTGCCGACGGCCACCATGGCTGCGAGGCCATCGCCATGGACACCGGCGAGGTCTGGACGGTTCGCTACGACGACTTGCTGGCCGCGTGCAGCCGCACGCCGGCGCTGATGGGCGACGTGCACACCGCCATGAGCCGCGAGCTGGCTCGCGACCGCGACTCGATGCTGGCCATGTGCACGCTGCCGGCCGACGCGCGGGTGGCCGATTTCCTGCGCCATTGGGCCGACACGCTCGAGCAACGCGGCCTGCGCACCGACAGCTTCACGCTGCGCATGACGCGCGCCGAGATCGGCAATTTCCTGGGCATGACGCTCGAGACGGTGAGCCGTTCGCTGTCGCGCCTGGCACGCGACAAGGTGATCGGCTTCGCCGAGAAGGGCCGCCGCGAACTCGAGATTCCCGACATGGCCGCACTGCGCGCCTTCATCGAGCGCAGCGTGGCCGCCGCCACCCTGCACTGACCCCCAGCCGCCACCGAACGCCGCGTCAGGTCAGCGACGCAGGCGGATTGGCCGTCACGGCGCGCACGATGGCGCGTGCGAGTTCGTCGCGCTCGAAGGGCTTGCGCAGCAGTTCCCATGGCGCGGGGCTGCCCACCGGCGCTTGCAGCAGTTCCGCCGAATAACCCGACATCAGCAGCACCGCCACGTGCGGGCGCTTGCCGCGCACCTGACGCGCCAGCTCGCTGCCGCGCATGCCCACGCCCAGCGCGATGTCGGTCAGCAGCAAGTCGCAACGCTGCCCGGTGGCCAGCACCGCCAGCGCGGTTTCGGCATGGGCAAACTCGGCCACCTGGCAGCCCAGCGACTGCAAGAAACGCCGCATCACCTGGCGCACCTCGGGGTCGTCCTCGACGAGCACCACCGCCAACCCGCCGGGTATCCCTTCGGTGGCCACCGGCACGGCCGACGCCTCCGGCTCGGTCTCGCCCTTCAGGCGCGGCAGGTACAACACCACCGACGTGCCGGCCCCCACGGCGGTCTTCACGTGGATCGATCCGTGCGATTGCTTGACGAAACCGTAGACCGTGCTCATGCCAAGACCCGTGCCGCGGCCGAGCTCCTTGGTGGTGAAAAAGGGTTCGAACACCCGGTCGCGCACCGCGTCGGTCATGCCGTGGCCGGTGTCGGTGATCGTGATGCGGATGAAGGCGTCCTGGCGCGCCGCGGCCGCGGGCTCGGCGACGGCTTCGGCGGGCCATCCGAGACACGGCTCGCAGGCGAACGACAGCGTTCCGCCCTCGGGCATCGCGTCGCGCGCGTTGATCGCGATGTTGAGCAACGCCGACTCCAGCTGGCCCGCGTCGGCCACGCAGCGCAGGCCGCTCGGCGCCGCGTTCACCACGATGCGGATGCGCTGGTCCAGCGTGCGGCGCAGCATGTCGGCCAGCGAATCGACCAGCTCGCCGACATCGATGTCGGTCGGGCTGAGCTGCTGCCGGCGCGAAAACGCCAGCAGCTTGCCGGTCAGCTCGGCGCCGCGCCGGCTCGCCCGCAAGGCCGCAGCCACCAGCGGCTGCGCCGCGTCGTCACCGGCCAGTGACGGGTGATCCTCGAGCTCTTGCAAGTTGCCCTGGATGATGGTCAGCAGGTTGTTGAAGTCGTGCGCGATGCCGCCGGTCAGCTGGCCCACGCTTTCCATGCGCTGCGCATGGGCGAGGGCTTCTTCGCTTTGCGAGCGCTGCAAGCTCGCGGCCAGCAGGTTCGACAGCGACTCCAGAAAGTGGCGCTCGTCGGCACCGAAGCGCTCGGGCTGGCGCGAGCGCACGGTCAGCACGCCGATGATCTGGCCGCGATCGACCAGCGGCACGCCCATGGCGCTGACCAGTCCGTGCACCAGATAGCTGGCCGGCACGCTGAAGCGCTGCTCGCTGCGGAAGTCGGCCACCGTGACCGCCTCACCCTGCGCCAGCACGAAGCCCGGCGGCGTGTCAGGCCGGTTCGGCAAGCGGCTGCCGAGGCCTTCGCCAAGCACCAGGCCCACGCCGCCGGCCACATGAAACTCGAGCCGGCTGGCTTCGAGCAGAAAGACCACGCACGCATCGGCCTGCAACGCATCGGCCGCGACGGCGGGTACTTGCTGCAGCAGTTGCTGCGGATCGCGCGTGTCGACGGCCAGGCGGCCCATTTGCGCCACGAACTCGCTGTAGCGGGCGCGTTGCAGCGCCTGGCGCACCCGCGGGTAGGCCTCGATGCCACGCACCGAAGCCACCACATAGGGCCGCGCGTCAAGTTGCAGCGGGCTGAGCGCGATCTCGACCATCACCTCGGTGCCATCGCGGCGGCGCGCGACCAGCTCCATCTGGGCGCCCATCGGCCGCGCACGCGGGCTGTGGCTGTAGGCCTCGCGGTAGCCCGCGTGGCGCGACCGAATGGCGTCGGGCACCAGCGCATCGACCGACAGGCCGGCCATCTCGCCCGCGCCATAGCCGAGCAGCCGTTCGGCCGCCGGGTTGGCCAGCACGATGTGGCCGCCGGGATCGCTCAGCAGCAGCGCGTCGGGGTAGGCCGCGAACAGGCCCCGGTACACCGAGCCCTCATCGGGCACCGCTGGCGCGGGCGTGTCGGGCGTCACTGCACGTCGACTCGCGCCACCAGGACGTAGCCCGCGCCACGCACCGACTTGATGATCCGCGGATCGTCCGCATCGTCATCGAGCTTGCGCCGCAGGCGACCGATTTGCACGTCGATCGTGCGGTCGAAGGGGCTGGCGTCACGCCCGCGCGTTTGCTCGAGCAGGAAGTCGCGCGACAGCACCCGCCCGGCGTGGCGCGACAGCACGCACAGCAAGTCGAATTCGCCGGCGGTCAGCGACACCGGCTGGCCGGCGCGATCGAGCAGCCGGCGCGAGGCGATGTCGAGCTCCCAGCCATCGAAACACAGCCGCTCGCGCAGCACCGCGGGCGTTTCGACGGCCTCGGCCACGGGCGCCAGCCGGCGCAGCACCGCCTTGATGCGCGCGAGCAACTCGCGCAGGTCGAACGGCTTGGTCACGTAGTCATCGGCGCCGATCTCCAGCCCCACGACCTTGTCGACCGAGTCGCCGCGGCCGGTGACGATGATCAGACCGCAGCGCCAGTGCTCGCGCAGCGTGCGGGCGATCGCGAAGCCGTCTTCGCCGGGCAGCCCCAGGTCGAGCAGCACCAACGCGGGCCGGTCGCTGGGCGTGAGGGCGAGCAGGTCGTGGCCGCTGGCCATTTCGCTGACCCGAAAGCCCTGGCGCGACAGGTAGCCCGCCAGCAACTGCCGGATGTCAGGCTCGTCGTCGAGGATGGCGATGTGGGTGGGAGTCACAGCGGCGATTCTGCGGCACGCGGCTTGCACCGCGCTGTCGTGCGATCGCGCTCAGGCCGTCTGGCACCAAGCCGACCAGCGCAGCCACAGGTCGTGGAACAGCGCCCAGCCCGACGCCGCCACCAGCATCGCCCCGGCCAGCCGCGTGATCCAGGGCACGGCGCGCGCGCCAGCACCGGCCCGCGCCCACAGGCCGGCGGGCAACCACAGACCCAGCGAGGAGGTCGTGGCGAAGGCAGCCATGGCCACCGCGCCTTGCAGCGGGGTGTTGGCCAGCGCCGCCACGACCAGTGCCGATTGCAGCAAGCCGCACGGCAGGGCGAGCCACAGGCTGCCCGCGGCGGTGGCGCGCCACGGCGCAGCCATGCGCTGCCAGCCCGCGGCAGGCGCCGCCTCGGGGGCTGGCGAACTGCCCAGTCGCGACCACCAGGCCGGCTGCCGACCCGTCAGCAGCAGCCACAGCCCGAGACCGAGCACCGCCAGGTGCATGAGCGTCCACAGCGGGCGCAGCACCGGCGCCATCGAAGTGAGCCATGAAAAGCTGCCCACGCTGGCGGCCACCACCGCACCGCCCACGGCGTAACTGAGCGTCCGCCCGGCAGAAAAGCCGGCCATCGCCGCGGACTGGGGGCCCCCGCCGCAGCGCTGCATCACGGCCGCGCAGGGTGCGCCGCACATGGCCGCACAGTGCGGCGCGCCGGCCAGCCCCATCAGGGCGGCACCGAGGATCAACGGGGTGTTCATGGCTCGAGCCTACCGCGCGGACGCGCTGTCGCAACGTGTTTCAGACCACGCGTGAATAGCGGTCCTGCGGCGTCTGGCTTTGCAGGTAGCGGTCGAACACCATGGCGATCGTGCGAACGAAGTACCAGCCCAGCGGGGTGACCTCGATGGCCGTCGGCTCAAGGGCGACCAGGCCCTGCGCCTCGAGCGGGCGCAGCCGCTCGAGTTCGCTGGCGAAGTAGGTCTTCATGGCGATTCCGTGGGTGCGCTCGACGCTGGCGAATTCGACGCGCCCCTGGCACATCAGCGCCATGATCACCTCGCGGCGCAGCACGTCATCGTCGGTCAGTTCGTGGCCGCGCACGGTGGCGAACTTCGCTTGCCTGATCGCCTCGTAGTACGCGGGCAGCGCCTTGTCGTTCTGGCTGTAGCAGCGGCCCACCTTGCCGATGGACGACACACCCAGTCCGATCAGGTCGCTGTCGGCCCAGGTGCTGTAGCCCTGGAAATTGCGGTGCAGCCGCCCCTCGCGCTTGGCCACGGCCAGCGCGTCGTCGGGCAGCGCGAAGTGGTCCATGCCGATGTGCGTGTAGCCCTGGCCCTGAAAGCCGCTGATCGCCGTGCGCAGCATGTGCACGCGGTCGCTGGCCGTGGGCAGTTCGTGGGCGTGGATGCGGCGCTGCGGCGCAAAACGCTGCGGCAGGTGCGCGTAGGCGTACAGCGCGATGCGGTCGGGGCGCAACTCGCCGATCTGCGCCACCGTGCGTGCGAACGTGGTGGCCGTTTGCCGCGGCAGCCCGTAGATGAGGTCGGTGTTGATCGACGTGAAGCCGATCTCGCGAGACTGCTCGATCAGCGCTCGCACCGAGTCGAACGACTGCTCGCGATGCACGGCCTTTTGCACCTCGGGGTCGAAGTCCTGCACACCAAAGCTCAGCCGGCCGAAGCCCAGCTGCGCCAGCCGGCGCAGCCGGACTTCGTCGACGGTGCGCGGGTCGATCTCGATCGACAGCTCGGCGTCGGCATCGATGGTGAACGACTCGCGCAGCACGTCCATCAGGCGCGCCAGCTCGTCATCGCTCAGGAAGGTGGGCGAGCCACCACCGAAGTGCAGCTGCGTGAGCACCTGATGGCGGCCGAGCACGGCCACGTGCAGGTCGATCTCGCGCTGGAGTGCCTCGAGGTATTCGCCGGCGCGCTCGTGGTGCCGGGTGACGATCTTGTTGCACGCGCAGTAGTAGCAGATCGAGTCGCAAAACGGGATGTGCACATACAACGACAGCGGCACCGCGGTGCCGGCAACCACCTGCGCGGCGCGCTGCTCGAGCGCGCGGCGGTACGCGTCGGGGCCGAACGTGTCTACGAAACGATCGGCCGTCGGGTAGGAGGTGTAGCGAGGGCCGGGGACGTCCAGCCGGGCCAGCAATTGGCTGACCGGGTCAGCCGCAGGAGTTTCGATCGACATGACCGCACTGTGCCGACACGGCGCCAGCGCGTCTTGATGCCGATCAAACGCTGGGGTCCTCGACCGACAACAACATGGTGATGGCCCCCGCCGTGGAGATCAGCGCCCAGAAAATCAGGAAGCTCACGGTGTAGATCGCTGTGAGCGGCCAGTCGAACGCCTCGCCGCCGAACCAGCGCAGGTCGCCCGGGTCGATCACCGCAAACACCAGCGTTTCGGTCACCCCCGCCAGCAGGAAGGCCGGCCACAGGACCTGCAGGCTGCGCCTGAGCATGATCCAGGTCATCATCAGCGTGGCGTGGCCGCGTGGTTGCGCGCGGTCAGCGCGGGCTGCAAGGCGGCGGGCGCCTTCGCCTGCGCCACCACGGGGTCGGTGACCACCGTGTCGGCGCCTCGCCAGGCGATGAAGCCCGTGGTGAGCGCGGCCACCACGACCACGGCAGGACCGCCCACCACCAGCCACAGCATCGGCTCGCGCCACCCGGGGCGATGTGCCTTGTCGGCAGCGTCTATGGGTTTCATCACTGGCTCTCCTGAAGGGTTCAGCGCGGCACGACGAAGGTCGATTTTTCCTGCACTCGGGCGGGCTCGTCGCCGTCATCGAGCCGCTCGATGGAGAACACCACCCGGTGAGCTCCGGCACCCAGATGGCTGGCCGCCTCGGGCCCGATCTGCACGCTGACGGGCAGCCAGCGCGCCTCGGCAGGGCCCACCTCGAAGTGGGGCCGGCTCGCCACGATGGCGCCATCCAGGCCTTGCACCGTGACGCGGTAACGCTGCACGGATTCTGTCGCGTTCATCACCTGCAACCGGTACACGTTTTCGATCACGCCCTCGCCCACCATGCGCGCCAGTGCACCGCGATCGCGCACCACGTCCACGCGGAACGGGCTGTGCAAGGCCAGGCTGGTGATGAAGGCGGCGCAGATCAGCAACAGCACGGCGGTGTAGACCAGCACGCGCGGGCGCAACACCCGCTTCAAGGTCTGCCGCGGGTCGAGCCGCTGCGCCAGACCGTTTTGCGTGGCAAAGCGAATCAGCCCCTTCGGGTAGCTCATCTTGTCCATGACCCCGTCACACACGTCGACGCAAGCGGCACAGCCGATGCAGGCGTACTGCAGACCCTCGCGAATGTCGATGCCGGTCGGGCAGACCTGCACGCACAGCCCGCAATCGATGCAGTCGCCCTTGCCCAAGGCGCGCGGATCGGCGCTGCGTGGACGCGAGCCGCGTGGCTCACCTCGCTCGGGGTCGTAGCTGACGATCATCGTGTCGTGGTCGAACATCGCACTCTGGAAGCGCGCGTACGGGCACATGTACAAGCACACCTGCTCGCGCAGCCAGCCCGCGTTGCCGTAGGTCGCGAAGCCATAGAACAGCACCCAGAACCACTCCCAAGGCCCGAAGCCCCAGGTGAACGACTCGGCCCACAGCACGCGAATGGGCGTGAAGTAGCCCACGAAGGTGAAGCCGGTGTAGACACCGATAGCCAGCCACGCGGCGTGCTTGGCGCCCTTGCGCCAGACCCGGTCGAAACTGCGCGGGGCCGCGTCGCGCTTCATGCGCGCCACGCGATCGCCCTCGATGTGGCGCTCGACCCACAGGAAGATCTCGGTGTAGACGGTTTGCGGGCAGGCAAAACCGCACCACAGGCGTCCCGCCACCGCCGTGAACAGGAACAGCGAGTACGCGCAGATGATCAGCAGC
>CAIVGK010000148.1 GCA_903905475.1 uncultured Burkholderiales bacterium
CGCGGATCAGCCACGCCGGGCGCGCTGCCGCGCTGGCGGGGTCGTGCGGCATCACGAAGCGCAGCGGCCACAGGATGTGCGGCGCGCTGCGCAGCAGCCGTTCGCGCTCGGCCAGCGCCTTGCGCACCAGCGCGAACTCGCCGTGCTCGAGGTAGCGCAGGCCGCCGTGGATCAGCTTGGTCGACGCCGACGAGGTGTGCGACGCCAGGTCGTCCTGCTCGCACAGCACCACGCGCGCGCCGCGCCCGGCCAGATCGCGCGCGATGCCCGCGCCGTTGATGCCGCCGCCCACCACCAGCACATCGCATTCGGTGGGCACGTCGGCTGCGGATGCGGCGGCGAGGGGGTCGGCAGGTTCGAAGCGGTCGGTCACGGCAGGCAATCTCGGGGGGAGCTCCAGCGCTGGTGGGGCGCCGCCGCGGTGGCGGCGACCAAGACAACAATGCGCCGATGATGCCCCGCGCGCCGCCCCCGCCGCACGAGGCCCGTGCGGCCCCCGCCTGAGGCACCCGAGATGACGTCAGCCACCCACCTCCTCGCGCTCGATCAGGGCACCTCCAGCTCGCGCAGCATCGTGTTCGATGCGCAGGGCCGCGTGGTGGCGATGGCGCAGCGCGAATTGGCGCAGATCTACCCGCAGCCCGGCTGGGTCGAGCACGATCCGCTCGAGCTGTGGGCCACCCAGCTGGCCACCGCGCGCGAAGCGCTGGCCCGCGCCGGTCTGACCGCGCGCGACATCGCCTCGATCGGCATCACCAACCAGCGCGAGACCACGGTGGTGTGGAACCGGCGCACCGGCGTGCCGCTGCACAACGCCATCGTCTGGCAGGACCGGCGCACCACGCCCGCGTGCGACGCCTTGCGCGATGCCGGGCTCGAAGCCACCTTTCGCCAGCGCACCGGGTTGCGGCTCGACCCGTACTTTTCGGGCACCAAGTTGAAGTGGATCCTCGACCACGTGGCCGGTGCGCGCACCACCGCCGCGCGCGGCGAGCTGGCCTTCGGCACCGTCGACTGCTGGCTGCTGTGGCAGCTGACCGGCGGCGCGGTGCACGCCACCGACGTGAGCAACGCCTCGCGCACGCTGCTGCTCGACGTGCACACCAACCGGTGGGATCCCGAGCTGCTCGCCGCGCTCGACATCCCGCCCGAGGTGCTGCCCGCGGTGCACCCGTCGAGCCATGTCTACGGCCACACGGCACCTGAGCTGTTGGGCGCGCCGATCGCCATCGGCGGCATCGCCGGCGACCAGCAGGCCGCGCTGTTCGGCCAGGGCTGCTTCACGCCGGGGCTGGCCAAGAACACCTACGGCACCGGCTGCTTCTTGCTGATGCACACCGGCACGCGCTTCGAGCCCAGCGCCAACGGCCTGATCACCACCAGCGCGGCGCAGGTCACGGCCACGCCCGAATTCGCGCTCGAAGGCAGCGTGTTCATCGGCGGCGCGGTGGTGCAGTGGCTGCGCGACGGGCTGCACGCCATCGAGCGCAGCAGCGACGTTCAATCGCTGGCCGGCAGCGTGAGCGACAGCGGCGGCGTGATGTTCGTGCCGGCCTTCACCGGCCTGGGCGCGCCGTACTGGCAGCCCGATGCGCGCGGCGCCATCGTCGGGCTGTCACGCGGCAGCAGCGTGGCGCACATCGCCCGCGCGGCGCTCGAGAGCATCGCCTTTCAAAGCGCGGCGCTGCTGCAAGCCATGAGCCGCGACGCGCTGGCCGCTGGCGGCCAGCCCGTGGCCGAGCTGCGCGTGGACGGCGGCGCGTGCGTCAACAACCTGCTGATGCAGTTCCAGGCCGATCTGCTGGGCATCCCCGTGGTGCGCCCGCAGGTGATCGAAACCACCGCGCTGGGTGCGGCCTACCTGGCCGGCCTGAGCTGCGGCCTGTTTGAGAGCGTGGCCACCCTGGCCGACCACTGGCAAGCCGAGCGCACGTTCTTTCCGCAAATGCCCCGCGATCAGGCCGCCGAACGCATGGCGCGCTGGGAGCACGCGGTGCGCCAGACGGTGGCCGACTGACGCCTTCGCGGGCCGTCACCGCGGCCCGGGGTCAGCACGCCGCGGCGATCACCCCAGCCGCGCAAAGGCCTCGGCGAACACCTCGGCGTTGTCGGGCATGTCGAAGCCCTCCAAGTCGGTGGTGTGGATCTTCTCGATGAAGAAAAAGATCATGAAGCTGTCGAGCGGCGCCTGCACGGGATCTTCGGGGTCGTTGATCAGGTGGGTGCCCTTTTCGCGCAGCTGGGCGATCGCCTCGGGGAACTTGGCCGTGATGTAGGCCAGTTCTTGCTGGGTGAGGAGGAGCTGGGGAAGGATGTCGTGTGCCATGGTCTTCTCAGGAATGTGAACAGCGGATCTTTGCATGCCCGAGGCGCCCATGGGGCTGCCCCTTACTGCCGCACCGCCTCGATCTGGATCACCAGTTTCACGCTGTCGGGGATGCCGGGCAGGCCGTAGCTCATGCCGTAGGCGCTGCGCTGCAAGGTGGCTTCGAAGTCGCCGCCGCAGACCTCGCGCTTGAGCATGGGGTTGTCGTAGCAGTTGAAGTGGGTGGCGGTCAGCGTGATGGGCAGCGTCTTGCCCAGCAAGCTGAGCGTGCCCGACACGGCGCTGACCTTGTCGCCGTCGAAGCTGAACTGGTTGCCCGTGAACTTGGCGCTGGGGAATTCCTTGACCCGCAGGAAGTTGTCGCCGCGCAGGTGGCCGTCAAACAGCGCCAGGCCGCTGCTGATGGACGCGGTGTCGATGGTGATGTCGGCGCGGCCGGTCTTGGCGGCGCGGTCGAGCGTGATGCTGCCGTCCTTCTTGTCGAAGCGGCCGCGGTTGGTCGAGGTGCCGAAGTGGCGCACCTCGAACGTGACATAGGTGTGCATGGGCTCGACGGCGTAGGTCACGCTCTCGGCCTGGGCGAGCGAGGCGGCGGCGAGCAGCGTGGCGGCCACAGCCAGTGGGGTCAGGGTCTTCATGGGTGGGCTCCTGGAGGGGTGGGGGTTGAAGAATCTGCCGGCGCGACTCACAGCGCGCCCACGCCGCTCAGCGCGAGCTTGAACTTGACCTGCACGTCGTTGGCGATGAGGTCGGTGTCGGTCCAGTCGCCGTCGCCCACCTTGAAGTCGAGCCGCCGAATCGTGAAGGCGCCGGTGGCGGTGGTGGTGCCGCCGGCTTGCGTCAGGGTCACCGGCACGCTGAGCGCTCGGCTGCGGCCCTTGAGGCTGAAGGTGCCCACCACCTCGAGGCGCCCGGCGCCCGCGGGCTTGACGGCGCTGGAGGTGAAGCTGGCCTGCGGGAATTTCTTGACGTCGAACCAGTCGGGCCGGCGCAGCTCGGTTTCGGTCTCGGTGCTGCCCAGCGCCGCGCTGGCCAGATCGACCACCAGCACGATCTTGGCGGCGCCGAGCTGCTTGGGGTCGAGCGCCACCTGGGCGTCGAAGCTGCGAAAGCGCCCTTCGACCGGCGAGCCCATCTGGCGGCTGACGAAGCTGATCTCGCTTTGCGCCGGCAGCAGCTTTTGCTGGGCCTGCGCCAGCGGCGTCACCCGCAGCACGACCAGCGCCACCGCGAGCAAGCCCAGACCGCGAGCCCACCGATTCATGCGACGAGGCCTGGAGCGTTCATGCCGTCGCCGATCAACCGCGGCCCGGTCTCATGCGGTCGATCAGGCCGTCGCGGTCGATGAACTGGTGCTTGAGCGCCGCCGCGATGTGCAGCCCTGCGATCACCACCAAGGCCCAGGCCAGCGCCTCGTGCAGCTCCTTGAGGTCGTGCGCCAGCGGCTTGTCGACCGGCACGAAGTCCGGCAGCGGCAGCACCCCGAACCACACGATCGGATGGCCGGCTGCCGAGCTGTAGGCCCAGCCGGCCAGCGGCACCGCGAAGAACAGCCCGTAC
The DNA here is from genome assembly GCA_903905475.1 of uncultured Burkholderiales bacterium. Classification (GTDB taxonomy): domain Bacteria; phylum Pseudomonadota; class Gammaproteobacteria; order Burkholderiales; family Burkholderiaceae_C; genus PBB1. The sequence continues at coordinate 3,887 of CAIVGK010000148.1, forward strand.
AGCGCCAGGTGCATGACCTGCGCCGCACGCAGCTGCCAGGCGGGCATCGGCACGTCAGCCGGCGGGCGGTGCGTCACTCGCCACAGCAGCCGCCACCCGGACAGCGCGAGGATGGTGATGCCCGCCCACTTGTGCCAGGTGATGA
>CAIVGK010000149.1 GCA_903905475.1 uncultured Burkholderiales bacterium
GTGATCGAGGCGCAGGAGCACCAGATGGTGCGCAACGTGTTTCGCCTCGATGACCGGCAGGTCGGCTCGATGATGATTCCGCGCACCGAGATCGTCTGGCTCGACGCGGCCGGCAGTTCCGACGAGGTGCTCAAAATCATCTCGGCCGACGAGCACTCGCGCTACCCCGTGTGCCGCGGCGGGCTCGACGATGTGGTGGGCGTGGTGTCGGCGCAAAGCCTGCTGCAGCAGGTGATGGGCGGCGGGGCGCTCGAGGTGACCGAGCGGGTGCAGGCCGCGGTGTTCGTGCCCGAAACCTTGTCGGGCATGGAGCTGCTCGACCAGTTCCGCGCGTCGAGCACGCAGCTGGTGTTCGTGGTCGACGAGTACGGCGAGGTGCAGGGCATGATCACCGTGCGCGATGTGCTCGAGGCCATCACCGGCGAGTTCACCACGCCCAGCGACGACGACTCCTGGGCGGTGCGCCGCGAAGACGGCAGCTGGTTGTTCGACGGCCTGATCCCGGTGCCCGAGCTGAAGGACCGGCTCGACCTCAAGGAGCTGCCCGAAGAAGACCGCGGCCGCTACAACACCCTGGCCGGCATGATCATGCTGCTGCTGGGTCGTCTGCCCGAGATCACCGACAGCGTCGAATGGGAAGGCTGGCGCTTCGAGGTGGTCGACCTCGACGGCAAGCGCGTCGACAAGGTGCTGGCGAGCGTGTCGCCCACCGGCGATCACGACCGCTGAGCGGTCCCGACGATGTCGCCCGAAGCGCCACCGAGCGGGCGACTGCTCAACGACGGCGTCCTCAAGCGCGAGGTCTTCGGCTGGGCGTTGTATGACTTCGCCAACTCGGGCTACACCACCGTCGTCCTGACGGCGGTGTTCAACGCCTACTTCGTGAGCGTGGTGGCCGACGGCGCGGCCTGGGGCACGCTGGCGTGGACGCTCGCGATTGCCGCCTCGAGCCTGATCGCCATGCTCACGCTGCCCGCGCTCGGCGCCCACGCCGACCGCCACGCGGCCAAGAAGCGGCTGCTCGGCTTTTGCACCGTCGCCTGCGTGGTGGCCACCGCGGCGCTGGCCGAAGCCGGCCGCGGCGACTTGTGGCTGGCGGTGGTGGCGGTGGTCGTGTCGAACGTGGCCTACACCTACGGCGAGACGCTGATCGCCGCCTTCCTGCCCGAGCTGGCGCGCCCCGAATCGCTGGGCCGCGTGTCGGGCTGGGGCTGGAGCTTTGGCTACCTCGGCGGCATGCTGGCGCTCGGCCTGAGCCTGGCCTATGTGCTGAGCGCGCAGGCCCGCGGCGAGCCGGCCACCTCGTTCGTGCCGGTCACCATGCTGATCACGGCGGGCCTGTATGCGGCGGCCTCGCTGGGCACTTTTGTGCTGCTGCGCGAGCGCGCGGTGCCACAGGCCGAGCGGGTGGTCAGCGGGGGCAAACGGGTGGCCAGCGGCGTGGTCGACGAGGCCGACACCTCGCTGGCCCGGCTGGCGCACAGCTGGCGGCTGGCGCGCAGCCACCGTGATTTCTCGTGGCTGCTGCTGTGCGGCGCGTCCTACCAGGCCGGCATCTCGGTGGTGGTGGCGCTGGCCGCGGTGTACGCCGAGCAGGCGCTGGGCTTCAAGCAGGCCGACACCATGGCGCTGATCTTTCTGGTCAACATCGCCGCGGCCGGCGGCGCCTTCGGTTTTGGCTACTGGCAAGACCGCATCGGCCACAAGCCCGCGCTGGCGGCCACGCTGGTCGGCTGGATCGTCATGACGGTGCTGGCGGTGGCGGCCACCGGGCCGGGGCTGTTCTGGTGTGCCGCGCTGCTCGCCGGGCTGTGCATGGGCTCGAGCCAGTCGGCGGGGCGCGCGATGGTGGCGCAGTTCAGCCCGCTGGCCCACCGCGCTGAATTCTTCGGGCTGTGGACGTTTGCCGTGCGCGCCTCGGCCGTGCTGGGCTTGCTCACCTACGGCGCCGTCACCTGGCTCACCGATGGCAACCAGCGCCTGGCCATGGCCGCCACGGGGCTGTTCTTCGTCGGCGGCTTGCTGCTGCTGACCCAGGTGGACATCGCGCGCGGGCAGCGTGCCGCGCGCGGTGAGGTGGCGGCTTGACGTCGATGTCCCGGCAGCGGATCCCATGCGACTGACCCAGCTGCGCCAGCGCTTGCGCGATCACGGCGCCTTGCCGTGTCACGAGCACCGCGTGCTGCGGCTGTGGTCGCAGGCCTTGTCGCAAGACAGTCCTCGGCGCAAGGCGCAAGACTTCCTGCCGCTGTCGGTGCGCACCGAGTTGCCGGTGCTCGAGGCCGATCTGCGCGGTCTGGCGCGGCTGATTTCCGAGCACCCGGGCGACGACGGTTCGGTGCGCTTGCTGGTCGGGCTGCACGACGGCCAGACGGTCGAGTCGGTGCTGCTGCCGCGCGACGGGCTGTGCGTGTCGACGCAGGTCGGCTGCGCGGTGGGCTGCGTGTTTTGCATGACCGGCCAGGGCGGTTTGCTGCGTCAGCTGGGCAGCGCCGAGATCGTGGCGCAAGTGGCGCTGGCGCGGCGGCTGCGCGTGGTCAAGAAGGTGGTGTTCATGGGCATGGGCGAGCCCGCGCACAACCTCGACAACGTGATGGAAGCGATCACGCTGCTCGGCCATGAAGGCGGCATCGGCCACAAGAGCCTGGTGTTTTCGACGGTGGGCGATCGGCGCGCCTTCGAGCAGCTGGCGGCCGCGCCGGTGAAGCCCGCGCTGGCGTTGTCCTTGCACACCACCAAGGCCGCGCTGCGCGCCGAGCTGCTGCCGCGCGCGCCGCTGATCGACCCCGAAGAACTGGTCGAACTGGCCGAGCGTTATGCGCTGGCCACCGGCTACCCGGTGCAATACCAGTGGACGCTGCTGGCCGGCATCAACGACGGCGACGACGAGCTCGACGGCATCGTGCGGCTGCTCGCGGGCAAGCGCGCCATCATGAACATGATTCCGTACAACGCGGTCGACGGGCTGGGCTTTGCGCGGCCGGCCGATGAGCGCTCGGCGCACATCGCGCGCTCACTGCATCAGCGCGGCGTGCTGACCAAGCTGCGCCAGTCGGCCGGGCAGGACATCGACGGCGGCTGCGGCCAGCTGCGTGCTCGCGCCGCGCCAGCGGTGCAGACCATCACGGTGCACCGCAGCGCGCCGAGCGCGACGGCGCCGCCCGGCTGATCCACCGCCGCCCGTCGCAGCGGCGGTGCGTTCACAGGTTGCTGCTGGCGCGCACTTCCTCGAGCGAGGTGATGCCTTGCAGCACTTTTTCGATGCCGTCCTGGCGCAGCGTGCGCATGCCTTCACTCATGGCCACGCGCTGCAATTCTTCGGCACGGGCGCCGGTCTGGATCAGGCGTCGCACCTCCTTGGACACCGTGAGCAGCTCGTGCAGGCCGGCGCGGCCGCGCTGGCCGCTCTGGTTGCATGCCGCGCAGCCGGTGCTCGAGTGGTGCATCAACCGACCCGAATCGCCAAAGCGCTCGGTCCAGTCGGCGCGCAGCGCCTCGCGGGTGAAC
>CAIVGK010000150.1 GCA_903905475.1 uncultured Burkholderiales bacterium
GCGGCCACGGCGGCCAGCGGTGCTGCGCTGGGCGCGTTGACGCTGGCGAAGGGCGAACTGGTGGTGGATGAGCTGCGCATCACCGACGGCCGCAAGCTGCCGGCGGTCGCGCTCAAGCAGTTCGCGCTGCGCGGTGTCGAGATCGATGTGCCGGCCCGCTCGGTGGTGCTGGGCAGCGTCAGGTTCGACAAGCCCGCCGTGGCGGTGGCGCGCGATCGCGACGGTCAATGGAACGTCCAGCAGTGGCTGCGTGCGAAGGACGCCAAGGCGGTCGCGCCCGCAGGCGCGGCCCCGGCGGTCGCGGCTTCGCCCGGGGCCGCCAAATCCCCGGCAGCGCCCGCCGCGACGGCCGAAGCGCCGTGGCGCGTCGACCTGCGTGATCTGGCCCTCGATGGCGGCTCGGTGCGTGTGGACGACGCCCAGGTCTCGCCCGGCCAGCCGGTGCTGCTGGTGCTGCGCGGCATGAAGCTCGGGGTGCAAAAACTGCTGCTGTCGGGCTCGCGCACGCTGTCACCGGCCGAGCTGCAGTTCAGCGCGCGCTTGCTGGGCAACAGCGAGCTGGCGCGCGCGCCGGACAAATCGATCAAGTCGGCCGCCGGTTCGGCCACCGCCGGCGCGCTCGACTGGCGCGGGCAACTCGGTTTGCAGCCGCTGATGGTCAAGGGCGCGTTGAAGCTCGACCGCCTGCCGGTGCACGCCTTCGCGCCCTATGTGCGCAGCCGCATGCCCATGGATCTGGTGCGTGCCGAAGCCGGCGTGAAGGCCAGTGTGGCGGTGCGCGAGCTGCCCGCCGGGCTCGACATCGGCGTGGCCGGTGATGTGCTGATCGCCGACGTGCTGATGAACGCCCGCGCGTCAGCCGATGCACCGGCGGGCGCCGGCCAGGAACTGCTGAGCTGGCACTCGTTCAAGCTCAACGGCGTGAAGCTGGCGATGGCGCCGGCCAAGCCGACGCGCGTGGACATCACCGAGGTGGTGCTCAGCGACTTTTTTGCCAGCCTGGTGCTCGACGAAAAGGGCCGCTTCAACCTGCAGCAAGAGCCTGCGGCCGGCGCGCCCGCGGTGGCTGCGGCGCCACCGGTGGTGATTGCCACGCCGGCCACCCCGGCCGCGCGAGCTGAACCGGCGGCCCCACCCGCCGCCACGCTGCCAACCGAGATCAGCGTGGGCGCCACGCGGCTGGTCAACGGCCGCGTCGACTTCACCGATCGCTTCGTGCGGCCGAACTACAGCGCTGATCTGAGCGAGCTCAACGGCAGCCTCAGCGCGTTTCGCTCGGGCTCGAGCGAGATGGCCACCGTCGAGCTGCACGGGCGGGCGGCCAAGACCGCGCGGGTCGAGATCTCGGGCCAGTTCAACCCGACCGCGCAGCCGCTCGCGATGAACATCCGAGCGCGGGCGACCGACCTCGAGCTCGCGCCGCTGTCGCCCTACGCCGGCAAGTACGCCGGCTACGCGATCGAGCGCGGCAAGCTGAGCATGGACCTGAGCTACCTCATCACCCCCGAAGGCCGGCTCGAGGCGAAGAACCAGGTCATCGTCAACCAGCTGACCTTCGGCGAGCGCGTCGACAGCGCCAGCGCCACCTCGCTGCCGGTGCTGCTCGCGGTGTCGCTGCTCAAGGACAGCCGTGGCGTGATCGACATCAACCTGCCGATCAGCGGCTCGCTGAAGGACCCGCAGTTCAGCATCGGCGGACTGATCGTCAAGGTGATCGTCAACGTGCTGACCAAGGCGCTGACCGCGCCGTTCTCGCTGCTGTTTGGCAGCAGCGACCAGGACCTGAGCGTGGTCGGGTTCAGGCCCGGCACGGCGGTGTTGAGCACATCGGGTGCGGCCGCGCTCGACCAGGTGGCCAAGGCGCTGGCCGACCGTCCGGCGCTCAAGATGACGGTGACCGGCGCGTCCGATCTGCCCGCCGAGCGCGAGGCCTACGTGCAGGCCGCGCTCGATGCGCGCTTGCAGCAAGAACGCGCCAAGGAACTCGCGCGCGACGGCAAGGCCCCCGAGCCGCTGGCCGCTGGCGCACCGGCCGTGGCCTTCAGCGCCGCCGAGCGCGAGCGGCTGCTCAA
>CAIVGK010000151.1 GCA_903905475.1 uncultured Burkholderiales bacterium
CGGAGGCCAGGAAGGCGACCAGCTCGGCGACTTCGTCGGGCTCGCCCAGGCGGCCCAGCGGAATCTCGGGAAGGATGCGCTGCGCAAGCACCTCGGGCGGCATCTTGGTGACCATCGGCGTGCGCAGGTAGCCCGGCGAGATGGTGTTCACCGTGATGCCCTTCTTGGCGAATTCGAGCGCGAGCGACTTGGTGAAGCCGTGCATGCCGGCTTTCGATGCCGCGTAGTTGGCCTGCCCGAACGCACCGCGCTGGCCATTGACCGACGAGATGTTGATGATGCGACCCCAGCCCTGCGTGAGCATGTCTTCGATCACCGTCTTGCTCATGTGGAACACCGAATCGAGGTTGGTGCGCAGCACGCCGTTCCAGTCGTCGAGCGTCATCTTGCGAAAGCTCGCGTCGCGCGTGATCCCCGCGTTGTTGACCAGCACCGACACCGGCCCGTGGCGTTGGCGCACCGCCGCCATGGCGGTGGCGCAGGAGTCGAACTGACTCACATCGACTTCTTGCGAGTCGAAGTCATAGCCCTGCGCCTTGTGGGTGGCCAGCCAGTCTTTCACCTTGCCGTTGCCCGGCTGGTGCAGCGCCACCACGGTGAAGTGCTCATCGGCCAGCCGCCGACAGATGGCTTCGCCCAAACCGCCCACGCCGCCCGTCACCACCGCCACTCGCTTCGTGTCCGCCATCCAGCCTCCCGTGTGTGCCTGAAAGGAACGAGCATGCGTGGCGGCTCGCCGGCGAAGGTTGCGCGAAATCAATCCGCTGGCGCCGTGCCCACCGCGCCGGCTCGCGCCATTGCAGACTCCGGCCATGCACACGCCCGCTGCCACGGCCGACGCGACACCGCCGATCGACCGCACGCTGATCAACGCCTTGCGCGAGCAGTTGCGCTCGCAGTGCAGCCAGCCCGTCACGCTGATCGAAACGCACATCTCGTGGGTGCTGCTGGCCGGCGAGCGGGCCTACAAGGTCAAAAAACCGGTGCGCTTGCCGTTCGTCGACTTCAGCACGCTTGATGCGCGCCGGCGCTTTTGCGAGCTCGAGCTGCGGCTCAACCAGCGCCTGGCACCCCAGCTGTACCTCGAGGTGCTGCCGGTGTGCGGCACACCCGCCTCGCCGCGGCTGGGTGGTGCGGGTGAGCCCATCGATTACGCGGTGTGCATGCGCCGGTTTGCGGCCGGCGCGTTGCTCAGCGAGCAGTGGGCGGCCGGCCGGTTGCAGGCGCGCCAGATCGAGCAGCTGGCCGACGCCCTGGCTGCGTTTCACGAGCGCGCACCGGTGGCCGAGGCTGCAACGCCGTGGGGCACGCCCGCGCAGATCGTGCAAGCCGCGCGCGACGTGCTGGGTTCGCTGCAGCCTCTGGTGGCTGCCGGCGCCATCGACACGCTGCGCGGCTGGCTGGCCGAGCGCAAGCGCACGCTCACACCGGTGTGGACCGAGCGGCGCGCCACGGGTGCGGTGCGCGAATGCCACGGCGACTTGCACCTGGCCAACGCCGCGCAGGTGGGCGATGAGGTGCTGGCGTTCGACTGCATCGAGTTCGATCCCGCCATGCGCTGGATCGACGTCGCCAGCGACCTGGCCTTCTTGACGATGGACCTGCAGGCCCACGGCCGCAGCGACCTGGCCGCGCGTGCGCTCGACGCCTGGCTGCAGCGCAGCGGCGACTTTGCCGCGCTGCGCGTGCTGCGCTTTTACGAGGTGTACCGCGCCATGGTGCGTGCCTTGGTGGCCGCGCTGCGCGCCAGCCAGCCGAGTGCACCTGACGCCGCCCCCGCACCGCTCAGGACGGCCGACGCCTGCCCCGATCACCTCGCCTTCGCGCTGGCCGCAGCGCAGGCGCGGCCCGCCCCGCGGCTGCTCATCACCCACGGCCTGTCGGGCTGCGGCAAGTCGAGCGTGGCCTTGCAGCTGCTCGAGCGCACCGGCGCGGTTCGGCTGCGCTCCGATGTCGAGCGCAAGCGGCTGTTCGGCCTGGGCGCGCTCGAGCGTTCGGCGGCGCGCTCGCTCGAGGTCTACACGGCCAAGGCCACGCGGCGCACCTTCGATCGGCTGGCCGAGCTGGCGCGCACCGCGCTGCGTGCGGGCTGGCCGGTGATCGTCGACGCGGCCTTCTTGCACCGCGGCGAGCGGCGGGCCTTCCGCGCGCTGGCCGCCGAGCTGGGCGTGCCGTTTGCCATCTTGCATTGCCACGCCCCCGAGGCCGTGCTGCGCGAGCGCGTGGCCGCTCGCAGCGCGGCCGGCAACGATGCCTCCGAAGCCGACGTGGCCGTGCTGCAGCGCCAGATCGACGCGCACGAGCCGCTCGACGCCGACGAGCGCGCGATCGCGCTCGAGGTGGCCACCGATGGCGCGGTGGACGCGGCCGCGCTGGCCGCGCGCTGGCTGGCCGGCGCCTGAGGCGGTCCTGTTGAGTCCTGGCATCCGGTTTCCAGGCGCGTGCACGAACTGAGTGGCCAGGCACTGGCTTGATCCCACGCAATGGACACGGCCGTGTCGCTGCCCACACTGGCTGCGACGCCCTTTGCAAACGTCCAGGGCGTTGCGCGAGGCCGCCGTGCCGCGGTTGCGGCGCCGGTGTGGCCCGGGCGTGAACCGGAGCATGGCCATGAACGAGATTCGATCGGTGCTGCTGCACCAGGACGCCAGCGAGGCGTCGGTGCGGCGCGTGCACCTCGCGCACCGCATTGCCGCGGCCCATGGCGCGCTGCTCGAGGTGCTCTATGCGGTCACGCCGGCGCTGCTGCAGTACCCGATGGCGACGTCGGCCGACAGCCAGCTCGCCGCCATGCTGGCGCTGTCCGACGCCGAAACCCGCAAGCGCGCCAAGGCCGCGTTCGAGCGCGAGGTCACGACCGCCGGCTTCAATGACGTGCTGTGGAGCGAGGGCAACGACGAGCCCGTCAGCGTGTTCAAGGTGCACGCCTTCGCCAGCGACTTGCTGGTGCTCGCGCAGATCGAACCCGACAACCGCCTGTTGGCGCAAGTGCCGGTCGACTTCGTGCCCACCGTGCTGATCGAGACCGGCAAACCCGCCGTGGTGCTGCCCGGTGAGTGCCGAGCCGAGCGCATCGGCAGCACCGTGCTGATCGCCTGGAAACCCACGGCGTCATCGGCGCGCGCGGTGACTGCCGCACTGCCGTTCTTGCGGCAGGCAGGCAAGGTCCATGTGGCCACCTGGGAGGAAGCCACTGATTTCGACCGCAACAACGCGCTGCCCATCGAGCGCTACTTGCAGCGCCATGGTGTGGCGGCCACGGTGCACCATGGGGGGCGACCTGCGGCCGACACCGGCGAGCTGCTGCTCGCGCTGGCCGCCGACGTGCACGCCGACTTGCTGGTGATGGGCTGCTATGGCCACAGCCGTACCCGCGAGTGGCTCCTCGGCGGCGTCACGCGCAGCGTGCTGCGCTCGGCGAAGCTGCCCTTGCTGATGGCGCACTGAGGGGACCACCGACGGCGCATCGCGCGCGTCGCAGTCGGTTTGCCGCCGCCCCGGCTCGGGTGTGCCGGCCGCTTGATTTGAATCAACTGCCGCGTCACGGCGCGGCACACCATCGCGGATTGACATCACTCGAACGGGAGCACCGCCATGGTCCGCAACACGAAATCCACATCCACCCACTCCGACACGACAGCCTCGCATCAGGACACGGCCTCCGGCGGGTTCAATCTCCTGCAAGGCAACGCCACCGCCATGCGCGAGATGCTCAACGGCTCGCTGGCCGCTGCGCAGGGCGTGGCGCAATGGCTCGAGCAGTCGCAGCAACTTCACGCGCAGGCGGTCGAGACCTTGAACCAGAACCTGGACGCGGCGCTGCGCGAGGCCGAGCAGGCCGACGACGTGCAAAAGCTCATGGGCGTGGGCACCAACCTGATCAACCGTCAGATGGGCAGCTCGATGCAGCAGTTCGGCATCGGCCTGAAGCACACGCTGGAGACCGAGGCGCAGTTCGTCGAACGCATGCGCAACACCGCCATGACGCTGTCGCAGCGCGTGATGCAAGGCGGCGCGGCGGCCAGACCCTTTGACAGCGGCGCCGCCGCGGCTGGCGGCGACAGCTCGCCGCTGGCCCAGATCAGCCACGCCCAGGCTGAGTGGCTGGCACTCACGCAGCGCTGGATCAACTCCATCAAGCCCACCGGTCACAACTGAGCCCGGCACTGCGGTGCGGCCAACAAAAAGCGGCGCCGAGGCGCCGCTTTTTTGCGGGGGTGCCCCGTGCCGCGGTGCGCGGCACGGCAACGGCCGAGCGACTCAGCGCCGGCTGATCAGCATGCCGATCAGCGCGCCCACTGCAGCGGCGGCGCCCATCGAGGCATACGGATGCTCGTGCACGGCCTGGTCGGCCACCTTGGCGGCGCGACGTGCGCGGCGCAGCGCGCTGTCTTGCAGGGCCTCAAGCTCGTCGCGGGCGCTGGCCAGCGTGGTCTCGAAGCGGTCGCGGGCCCCTTGAATCTGCTCGTTGCCGCTGCGCTGGATGTGCTTGACCAGTTCTTCCGACTCGGCCACCAGTGTGTGCAGTACGGAGGCGAGCTGGTCTCGGGTGGTGTCGACGGTGGGCGTTTCGGTGCGGGTGTCCATGCTGTTGGCGTCCTTTGGGTGGATCACAGCCCGGCGGGCTGTTCGAACTTCACAGTGTGGTCAGCCGGGCCGATTGCGCCTTGAGTGGGCGCAAGGAAACGCTGTGCCGGCCCGGTACCGGCACGGCGCGCTGTCAGTTCAATGCCAAGGTGGCGGCCTCGGCCGAGCGTGTGCGCTGGCGCAGACCGGCCGGGCGGCCACCGACCGCGTTGCGGTAGGGCAGGTCGTCGGCCAGACCGCGGGTGTTGCGCGTGCAGGCCTTGAGCCGCTCGAGGTCGATGATCTCGACTTCGCGGTTGGCCACGCTGAGCACGCCGCACTCGACGAAGGTGCTGAACGAGCGGCTCACCGTCTCGTGCGCCACGCCCAGCAGGCTGGCGATGTCGCGCCGGCTCATGCGCAAACGCAAGCGGCGCGGCGACTGCCCCAGCGCCACCATGCGCGCCGACCACCACATGATGAAGCGCGCCAGCCGCACCTCGGACGACACCGCGGCCATCAGTTCGGTCATCTCGCCGGCACGTGCCAGCCGACGGCTCAACGCCAGCTGCAAGGCGTGGTCGAGCGTGGGGTACTGGCGACGCCACAAGAGCAGATCGCGTGCGGCGATGGCGAACACGATCGAGTCCTCGAGCGCGACCGCGCCGGTGTGCTGCCGGTCTTCGCACAGCGCCTCGAAGCCCAGCACGTCGCCCTGGCTCGAGAAGGCCAGCACCTGCTCGTAGCCGTCTTCGGCGGTCTTGATCGACTTGAAGGTGCCGGCGCGCACCACATACACATGGCAGGCGCGCGCACCTTCGAGCAGCAGCGTGGCGCCGGCACGCACCTGCCACAGCGGCACGGTGAAGGCGTGGTCGACTTCGCTGCCATCGGGCTCACCGCCCATCAGGCGCAGAAGGTCGGTCAGGGGACGCGAGGCCGGCATCGGCGTGAGCGCGCAGCGGCCGGTGACTCGGGGTTCCTGGCGGGTGGTGTCCGTGTCGGCAAAGCGTGTATCTGGCGTCATGTTCTTCTCCGGGTTGGGATGGACAGCGCTGTGGCAGCGAGACCCCAAGGTTGGCCTCCACGGCCCATTCGGGCAATCAGAGATCGCCGGGAATCGTCGGGAAAAGGCCTTGTCAAGCCAGCGGGTTTCAACCGAGTTCTGTGTCGGACTATTCCCAGCGCACCGACCCCCATGCCGACCCTTGCCCGTTGATGGCACTCAAACCCTCCTCGGCGCTCGCTGTCGACACTTGCGCCATGAGCAGAACCAGCCACCCCACTGAGTTGCAGATCCTCATCGTGGATGACCATGCCATCGTCCGTGAGGGACTCCGACGCATCCTCGAATCGGCTGGCAAGCATTGGGTGGTTTCCGAGGCCGACGGCGGGGCGCAGGCGCTCGAGATGCTGCGCACGCAGCGCATCGACTTGCTGATCGTCGACTTGTCGATGCCCGTCATGAGCGGGCTCGAACTGATCAAGCGGGTGCACGCCGAGTACCCCGGTGTGCACCTGCTCGTGCTCAGCATGCACGCCGAAGAGCAGTACGCGCTGCGCGCCTTTCAGGCCGGCGCTCGCGGCTACGTCACCAAGGACAGCGCGGGCAGCGAGCTGATCACCGCCGTGCGGCGCGTGGTCGAGTCGGGCAGCTATGTGTCGGCGAGTCTGGCCGAGCGGGTGGTGATGCAGCTCACCGGTTCGCGCCGCACACCGCGCCACACGCAGCTGTCTGACCGCGAGCTCGAGGTGCTGCGCGGCATCGTGGCCGGCCAGCGCCTGACCGACATCGCCAGCGACCTGCACCTGTCGGTCAAGACCATCAGCACGCACAAGAGCCGCATCCAGGAAAAGCTCGAACTGCCCACCACCGCCTCGCTGATTCGCTACGGCCTCGAGCACGGGCTGGCTGCCGAAGGCGAACGCCACCTCGAACGCGTGATCGAGGCTCACTGACACAGCTTGACCGCGTCGTTTGCGCGGCACAGGAGACACCCCTCATGTCTGCTCTGTCCAGCCTGATTTCCTCACGCCTGACGGCGTTCTCCCCATTGCCGCCGGGGCTCGCGCTCGAGTGGCCGGGCGGGTGTCTCGGCGTGCAGCCCGCGCCGGTGCGCTTGCGCCTGCCCGATCTGCGTTCGCTGGGCTGGCTGGCGCAAGGGCGCATCGGCCACATCGCCGACGCCTACGTGCGCGGTGATGTCGACATCGAAGGCGCCATGCCCGACGTGATGGCCGTGGCCGGCGAACTCGCCCGCGATCCGCTGCGCAACGGCGCGCCGGCGCTGTGGCCGAACTGGCTCGCGCGGCTCGGCGCCAAGTCGCGCCACGACCGCCGCAGCGACGCCCAGCAGGTGCAGTTTCACTACGACGTGTGCGACGCCTTCTACGCGCTGTGGCTCGATCGGCAGCGCGTGTACTCGTGCGCCTACTTCCGCGATGCCCACATGAGCCTCGAGCAAGCACAGCAAGCCAAGCTCGAGCACATCTGCCGCAAGCTCGCGCTGGCGCCGGGGCAGCGCTTTCTGGACATCGGCGCGGGCTGGGGCGCGCTGCTGCTGTGGGCGGCCGAACACCATGGCGTGCGCGCCACCGGCATCACGCTGTCGAAGCACCAGCACGCGCACGTCAACCGGCTGATCGACGAGCGCGGGCTGCGCGGGCAGGTCGACATGCAGCTGCTCGATTACCGCGATCTGCCCGCGACCGCAGGCTTCGACCGCATTGCCTCGGTGGGCATGTTCGAGCACGTCGGGCGCGCCAACCTGAGCGACTACTTCGCGCGGTTGTACCGGCTGCTCAAGCCGGGCGGTTTGCTGCTCAACCACGGCATCACGGCCGGCGCGGCGGGCATCGGACAACTCGGCGGGGGCATCGGCGACTTCATCGAGCAGCACATCTTTCCGGGTGGCGAGCTGGTGCACGTCAGCGAGGCGGCGCGCCACCTGGCCGAAGGTCAGCTCGAATTGCTGGATGTCGAAAACCTGCGCCCGCATTACGCGCGCACGCTGTGGGAGTGGTCCCGGTCGTTGGAAGATCAATTGCCGCAGGCGCGCGAACTGGTGGGCGAATCCACGTTGCGTGCGTACCGCTTGTACCTGGCCGGCTCGGCGATGTCGTTCGAGCGCGGCTGGCTGTCGATTTATCAGTTGCTGGCCAGTCGTCCCGACGGTCAGCTCGACGGTGGCGCGCTGCGCGGCGCGCAGTCGGCGTACCCGTTCAACCGCGATTACATGGCCGACTGAGCCGCGTCGTCGGCCTGCGGTGGCACCGAGGCGATGGATTCGGAGATGTGGTGCTCGATGCCGTAGCGGATCAGCGCAGCCATGCTGGTCAGTTCGAG
>CAIVGK010000152.1 GCA_903905475.1 uncultured Burkholderiales bacterium
GCCTGCCCGCTCAACGGGGTGCAGCGGCTGTCTTGAGGCCGATCGAGCCGCGTGTGCACGCGCCGCGATCGCAGCGCGTGCGGCCGAGCCAGCCTCGATAATCACGGTTTTCACGAGCCGCAGGCCTGAGCGGGCCCGCGCTGCCCCATGTCCACCGCCCCCCCATCGACCGTGCTCGACAAGGAAGTCCGGCGCCGCCGCACCTTCGCGATCATTTCCCACCCCGACGCCGGCAAGACCACGCTGACCGAAAAGCTGCTGCTGTTCTCCGGCGCGATCCAGATCGCCGGCAGCGTGAAGGCGCGCAAGGCCACGCGGCACGCCACGTCCGACTGGATGGAGATCGAAAAGCAGCGCGGCATTTCGGTGGCCTCGAGCGTGATGCAGATGGAATACCGCGACTGCGTGATCAACCTGCTCGACACGCCGGGCCACCAGGACTTCTCCGAAGACACCTACCGCGTGCTGACCGCCGTGGACGCCGCGCTGATGGTGATCGACGCGGCCAACGGCGTCGAGCCGCAAACGCGCCGGCTGCTGCAGGTTTGCCGCGCGCGCAACACGCCCATCCTCACCTTCGTCAACAAGATGGACCGCGAGGTCAAGGACCCGCTGGCGCTGATGGACGAGATCGAGCGCGAGCTCGGCATGGAAGTCGTGCCCTTCACCTGGCCGGTGGGCATGGGCAAGCAGTTTCACGGCGTGATGGACCTGCGCGAGCAGCAAATGCGCGTGTTCAGCCCCGGCGAAGACCGCGATCACCACAACGACGAGATCCTCGCCGGCCTCGACAACCCGGCCTACGCCGAGCGCTTCGGCATGCAGTTCGAGCAGGCGCAAGGCGAGATCGAGCTGCTGACCGACGCCGCACCGCCGTTCGACCGCGCCGAGTTTCTGGCCGGTCGGCAAACGCCGATGTTCTTTGGCTCGGCGGTCAACAACTTCGGCGTGCGCGAGGTGCTCGACGCGCTGGTCGATCTGGCACCGCCGCCGGGCCACCGCATGGCGATCCAGCGCGAGGTCACGCCCGACGAGCCCAAGTTCACCGGCGTGGTCTTCAAGATCCAGGCCAACATGGACCCGGCGCACCGCGACCGCATCGCGTTCTTGCGCGTGGCCAGCGGCCACTTCGAGCGCGGCATGCGGCTCAAGGTGGTGCGCTCGGGCAAGGAGCTGCGGCCCAACACCGTGGTGAGCTTCCTGAGCCAGCGCCGCGAGCTGCTCGACGAGGCCTATGCGGGCGACATCATCGGCATCCCCAACCACGGCGTGCTGCAGCTCGGCGACACGCTGACCGAGGGCGAGGCGCTGCAGTTCACCGGGCTGCCGTTCTTCGCGCCCGAGATGTTCCGCTCGGTCGAAGTGGCCGACCCGCTCAAGACCAAGCAGCTCAAGGCCGGGCTCACGCAGCTCGGTGAAGAAGGCGCGATCCAGGTGTTCCGCCCGGTGGTGGGCACGGTGCTGCTGCTCGGCGCGGTGGGTCAGCTGCAGTTCGAGGTGGTGGCGCACCGGCTCGAGCATGAATACGGCTGCAAGGCGCGCATCCTGCCCAGCCGCTTCCAGGTGGCGCGCTGGGTGACGTGCGACGAGGCCGATGGCGGCGAGCGCGAGCTCAAGCGCTTCATCGACGGCAACGCGCACCGCGTGGCCTATGACGCGGTCGATGCGCCCACGGTGCTGGTCGAGTACGCGCCCGAGCTGCGCGCCATCGAAGCCAACTGGCCGAAGATCAAGTTCCACGCGCTGCGCGAGCACGCCGGGCTGGTGTTCCAGCGCCGCATGGGCGACTGAGCCGCCGCGTACAGCGGGCGTTCGTGCGATGCCGACCCCCACTTCGCCGTCCCGGCTCGCGCTGTGGCTTGACCTGATCCGCTGGAACCGTCCGGCCGGCAGCTACTTGCTGCTGTGGCCGACGCTCGCGGCGCTGTGGCTGGCGGCCGGCGGGTTTCCGGGCTGGCACCTGCTGATCGTGTTCACGCTGGGCACCGTGCTCATGCGCAGCGCGGGCTGCTGCGTCAACGACGTGGCCGACCGCAACTTCGACCGCCACGTCAAGCGCACCGCCGAGCGGCCCATCACGCGCGGCGCGGTCAGCGTGCGCGAGGCGCTGGCACTGGCCGCGGGCCTGGTGCTGGTGGCCTTCGCGCTGGTGCTCACCACCAACCCCCTGACCATCGCCTGGAGCTTGGGCGCGCTGGCGGTGACGCTGTTCTACCCGTACACCAAGCGCTTTTTCTCGATGCCGCAAGCGGTGCTGGGTGTGGCGTTCAGCTTCGGCATCCCGATGGCGTTTGCGGCGGTGCGCGGCGAGGTGCCGGCGCTGGCGTGGGCGCTGCTGGCGGGCAACTTGTTCTGGGTGCTGGCCTACGACACCGAATACGCCATGGTCGACCGCGACGACGACCTGAAGATCGGCATGCGCACCTCGGCGATCACGCTGGGGCGCTTCGATGTGGCCGCGGTGATGGCGTTCTACGCCGCCTACCTGCTCGTGTGGGCGGCCGCGGGTGTGCAGCGGGGTCTGGGCGCGGCCTACTTCGCCGGCATCGCGCTGGCCGCCGGCCTGGCGGTGTGGCACCACACGCTGATCAGGGATCGCTCACGCGAGGGCTGCTTTCGCGCCTTTCGGCTCAACCACTGGCTGGGGCTGGCGGTGTTTGCCGGGGTGGTGGCCGACGCCGCCTGGCGCGCGTGGGGCTGATCCGGCGCGCGCCAGGGCTGGTCAGCCGCCGAACTCGTCGCCCAGCTCGCGGGCGCGCTGCTGAGCGGCCTTGAGCGCCCGCACGAACGACGCTTTCACGCCATCGGCCTCGAGCGAGCTGATCGCCGCGAAGGTGGTGCCGCCCTTGGAGGTGACACGCGCACGCAGCTGCTCGGGCGCATCGACCGAATCGCGCGCCAGCGAGTTGGCGCCACCCACGGTGGCGATGGCCAGCTGGCGGGAGGCGGCTTCACTCAGGCCCATCTCGATGCCAGCCTGGATCAAGGCTTCGAGCAGGTAGAAGACATACGCCGGGCCCGAGCCCGACAACGCGGTGACCGCATCGAGTTGCACCTCGTGGTCGACCCACAGCAGCTGGCCCGTGGGCACGAGCAGCTGCTCGATCTCGGCGCGCTCGGCAGCGCTCACCGCCGCACGCGCAAACAAGCCGGTCATGCCCTCGCCGATCAGCGCCGGCGTGTTGGGCATGGCGCGCACCACGCGCTCGCCGCCGGTGGCCCGCGCGATGCCATCGCTGCGTATGCCGGCCATCACGCTCAGGTGCAGCGCGCCGCCCACCCAAGCGGCGCAGGGCTCGGCGGCCGCCTGAAACAACTGCGGCTTGACGGCCCAGACCACGCAGCCGGCCTCGGCCAGCCGCGCGTCGGCCGCCGGCTGTGCCTGGATGCCAAAGCGTGCGAGCAGCGCCTCGCGCTGCTCGGCCAGCGGCTCGATGACCTGGATGGCGTCGGCCGACCGGCCGCTGCGCAGCAGCCCGCCAATCAGCGCGCGGGCCATGTTGCCGCCGCCGATGAAAGCGACCACGGAAGAGGCGGCCGTCATGGCGCGGAGGCCGCAGCAGGGGCCGGCATGGTGGGCACGACCACGCCGGGGCCGATCGGGATGTCGGTGGTGGCGCTCACGTCGGTGACGTAGTGGCGCGTGTCGCCGAAGCAGCTGGTGGGCAACCCCATCTTCTCTTCGTAATGCAGGCTCACCCGCTTGCCCATGACGGCGGTGATCTTGGCCGCCACCGCCTCATCGCGCACCGTGAACAAGAACTTCTCGACCGAGCTGCCGGGCAGCGAGACGAGGGCCAGTTCGCCTTCCCATGTCTTGCACACGAAGCCCTTGTGGGAGAACTTCTGCAGCCAGCCGGCGCGCTCGCCGGTGGAGTAGCTCCAGTTCAGCATCAGCACAAAGTAGGCGGCCACCAGCAGGGCGACGAAGACGAGGGCGGCAATCAGCTTGGGCATGGGCGGGGTCGGCGGTCAGGGCAAGGAAGGAACTGTCGCACGGATGGCGGGCCGAACGGCGACTCAGCGCGCGCCGAAGATCGCCGTGCCCACGCGCACCAGGGTCGAGCCTTCGGCGATGGCCGCTTCGAGATCGCCGGTCATGCCCATCGACAAGGTGTCGAGTGCCAGGCCTTGGCGCTGCAACTGCGTCAACAGCGCGCGCAGCCGGGCGTGCGGCTCGCGCTGCGCGGCCAGGTCAGCCGCCGGCGCGGGAATGGCCATCAGCCCGCGCAGCCGCACGCGCGGCAACGCTGCCACGGCGCGGGCGACTTCGGGCACCTCGTCGATCAACAGGCCGGACTTGCTGGCCTCGCCGCTGATGTTGACCTGCAAGCACAGCTGCAGCGGCGGCAGGTGCGCCGGACGCTGCTCGCTCAGGCGCTGCGCGATCTTCAGCCGGTCGACCGAATGCACCCAGTCGAAGTGCTCGGCCACGGCGCGCGTCTTGTTGGCTTGCAGCGGGCCGATCAGGTGCCACTCGATGCGCTCGCGCAAGTCGGCGAGCACGCTGATCTTGTCGAGCGCTTCGGCCACGTAGTTTTCGCCGAAGCAGCGTGCACCGGCCTCGAAGGCGGCACGCAGATCGGTCGCTGGAAATGTCTTGCCAACCACCAGCAGCGTGACGCTTTGCTCGGGGCGCTGCGCGGCCGCGCACGCGCTGGCCATGCGCCGGCGCACTTCGTGAAAGTTGTGTTGGATCGTCGCCATAATCGACTCGAGTATCTGCCACCGAACGAAGCCCTCGACGCCCTGGCGCCGGGGGGACCGAGTCGCACACGCACCCCGAGCGAGCCCCATGGACATCTCCCAACTGCTGGCGTTTTCGGTCAAGAACAAGGCCTCTGACCTGCACCTGTCAGCCGGTCTGCCGCCGATGATCCGGGTGCATGGCGATGTGCGCCGCATCAACGTCGAGCCGCTCGAGCACAAGGATGTGCACGACATGGTCTACGACATCATGAGCGACTCGCAGCGCAAGGCCTACGAGGAACTGCTCGAGTGCGACTTCTCGTTCGAGATCCAGGGGCTGGCGCGCTTTCGCGTCAACGCCTTCAACCACAACCGCGGCGCCGGCGCGGTGTTCCGCACGATTCCCTCGAAGATCCTCACGCTCGAGCAGCTCAACGCGCCCAAGGTGTTCGCCGAACTCGCGCTGCGCCCGCGCGGTCTGGTGCTGGTGACCGGCCCGACCGGCTCGGGCAAGTCGACCACGCTGGCAGCGATGGTCAACCACCTCAACGAAAACGAATACGGCCACGTGCTCACGGTCGAAGACCCGATCGAGTTCGTGCACGAATCCAAGAAGTGCCTGATCAACCAGCGCGAAGTGGGCCCGCACACGCTGAGTTTTTCGAATGCGCTGCGCTCGGCGCTGCGTGAGGACCCGGACGCCATCCTGGTGGGCGAAATGCGCGACCTCGAGACCATCCGGCTCGCGCTGACCGCCGCCGAGACCGGCCACCTGGTGTTCGGCACGCTGCACACCTCGAGCGCGGCCAAGACCATCGACCGCATCGTGGACGTCTTTCCCGCCGCCGAAAAAGACATGGTGCGCGCGATGCTGTCCGAGTCGCTGGTCGGCGTGATCTCGCAAACGCTGTGCAAGACCAAGGACGGCAGCGGGCGCATCGCCGCCCACGAAATCATGCTGGGCACGCCGGCCATCCGCAACCTGATCCGCGAAAGCAAGATCGCCCAGATGTACTCGTCCATCCAGACCGGCAACGCCATGGGCATGCAAACGCTCGACCAGAACCTCGCCGATCTGGTGCGGCGCAACGTCGTCTCGTCGGTCGAGGCGCGCGCCAAAGCCAAGTTCCCCGAGAACTTCCCGGGCTGATCGCGCCCCTGAATTGACCGCACGGCGCCGACCCAGCCCAAGGAAATACGCACATGGAACGCGATCAGGCCTCGAAATTCATCAACGACTTGCTGCGCCTGATGGTGTCGCGCGGCGGCTCGGACCTGTTCCTGACCTGCGACTTCCCGCCGGCCATCAAGGTCGATGGCAAGGTGACCAAGGTGTCGCCGCAGCCGCTGACGGGCCTGCACACGGTGGCGCTGGCGCGCTCGGTGATGAACGACAAGCAAGCCGGCGAGTTCGAGCGCACCAAGGAATGCAACTTCGCGATCTCGCCGCAGGGCATCGGGCGCTTTCGCATCAACGCTTTCGTGCAGCAAGGCAGCGTCGGTCTGGTGCTGCGAACCATCCCCAAGGAGCTGCCCACGCTCGACGGGCTGCACCTGCCCGAAGTGCTCAAGGAAGTGGCGCTGACCAAGCGCGGTCTGGTGATCTTCGTGGGCGCCACCGGCTCGGGCAAGAGCACCTCGCTGGCGGCGATGGTCAACCACCGCAACGAGAACTCCTACGGTCACATCATCACCATCGAAGACCCGGTGGAGTTCGTGCACCCGCACAAGAACTGCATCGTCACGCAGCGTGAAGTGGGCATCGACACCGACGGCTGGGGCATCGCGCTGAAGAACACGCTGCGCCAGGCGCCCGACGTGATCCTGATGGGCGAGATCCGCGACCGCGAAACCATGGAGCACGCGGTGGCCTTCGCCGAGACGGGCCACCTGTGCATGGCCACGCTGCACGCGAGCAGCGCCAACCAGGCGCTCGACCGCATCATCAATTTCTTCCCCGAAGAGCGCCGCTCGCAGCTGCTGATGGACTTGTCGCTCAATCTCAAGGCGCTGGTGTCGCAGCGGTTGATGCCGCGCCAGGAGGGCACCGGCCGCGTGGCCGCCATCGAGATCCTGCTCAATTCGCCGCTGATCTCCGATTTGATCTTCAAGGGCGAGGTCACCGAGGTCAAGGAAGTCATGAAGCGCTCGCGCGAGCAGGGCATGCAGACCTTCGACCAGAGCCTGTTCGACCTCTACGAGAGCCATTCGATCACCTACCAGGACGCCATCCGCAACGCCGATTCGGTCAACGACCTGCGCCTGCAGATCAAGCTCAACAGCCAGCGCGCCCAAAGCACCGACCTGGCCGC
>CAIVGK010000153.1 GCA_903905475.1 uncultured Burkholderiales bacterium
CAGGTTTTGACGCACCAGGCCGCGGTAAGCCCGCGCGCCGTCGAGGCGGTAGGCGCTGTAGGTCGACATCTGTTCCAGTTCGGCCGACAGCCGGATCACGTCCTGCAGGATCGCGGGTTCTTCACCGGTTGTCGCAATGTCGAGCCGCGCCACCATGCCCGAGAGGGTCGATTCGATGTCGCGCAGCGCATGGGACAGCTCGCGGGCTTCCGGGTAGGCCAGCATGGCCATCATTCGGGAGACTTCGATGTCGATGACCCTCTGAACACAGCGGCCCAGTTGGGCACGACGGGTGTCGTGGCCGATCAGCAGGAAACGACCGAAGCCCGCCGCATCCAGTCGAAAGTCGGAATAGATCTCGGAACTGCCGTCCACGATGGACGCACCGATCAATCCGCCCGCACCGATGCTGCCGTCGGTCTCGAACAGGCGTTCGGCGCGGGTGACGTCGGCTTGCAAGGCGTCAGCGGGCAAGACGGCCAGGCGCAAGGCGGCGATCACCGGCCCTGCTTCGGCCGCCAGCAGCGACGCCAGCAACTGGTCGGCCGCATTGGCGGCAAACGGCTGCTGCGCATCGCACTCAGCGACATAGGCGGTGTACTCGTGGTACTCGCGCCGCCACTCCCAGCGCAGCCGCAGTGCGCCCACAGTGGCGGTGAAATGAAAGGCCCCCGGCGCCGGGGGCTCGATGCCATGAGCTGCGCAGCAATCGAGCAGCGCTTGCGAACAAACGAGCACCTCGCCCGAATGCATCACCGCCGCATGGGCAATCGCATGAGGGACCGAGATCGACTGCCTGGGGCGTGCGTGGACCTCGTCGTGCAGTTCTGTGCGAAGCGGGTGCGAGTTCATCTTGGCGGCCGGTTATGTGGGTTGACGGTCAGGCTTGCGGTGGGGACGGTATTCGCAAGCTGTTCAATGAGGCAACAGCCATGCCGCCTTGGAACGCCCTGATGAGTTGAGTCATCGATCACTGGACCCCCAGACACAAAAAAGCCGCCCCCGTGGGACGGCCGGTCTGCCGCGCTGTTTTTTTGGTGCCGGAGAAAGGAGTCGAACCCTCGACCTTCTCATTACGAATGAGCTGCTCTACCAACTGAGCTACACCGGCGAAGCCTCAAATTATAGGGGGCGGGGTGGCTCAGTGGGCCTCTTGGTGATAGCGAGTCACACGCTCGACTTCGTTCTTGGAGCCGAGCATCACGCTCACGCGTTGGTGCAGCGTGTCGGGCGCGATGTCCAGGATGCGTTGCTGGCCGTTGGTGGCCGCGCCGTCGGCCTGCTCGACGATGAAACCCATGGGGTTCGCTTCGTACATCAGCCGCAACTTGCCGGCTTTTTCAGGCTCGCGCTGGTCCCACGGGTAGATGAAGATGCCGCCACGGCACAGGATGCGGTGCACGTCGGCCACCATGCTGGCGATCCAGCGCATGTTGAAGTTCTTGCCGCGCACGCCGTCTTGGCCGGCCAGGCATTCGTCGATGTAGCGCTTCATGGGCGGCGCCCAGTGGCGCATGTTGCTCATGTTGATCGCGAATTCCTGGGTGTCTTCGGGGACGCGCACGCTGTCTTGCGTCAGCACGAAAGAGCCTTGCTCGCGGTCGAGCGTGAACATCGCCACCCCGGCGCCGACGGTCAGCACCAGCGTGGTTTGCGGTCCGTACACGCAGTAGCCGGCGGCGGCCTGCTGGCGGCCGGGCTGCAAGAACTCCGATGCGCCCACGGTGCCGCCCGAGTCGTCGCGCTTGAGCACCGAGAAGATGGTGCCGATGCTCACGTTCACGTCGATGTTGCTCGAGCCGTCGAGCGGGTCGAACAGCAGCAGGTATTCGCCTTGCGGAAAGCGGTGGGGCACCGGGTAGATGTCTTCCATCTCCTCGCTGGCCATGGCCGCCAGGTGGCCGCCCCACTCGTTGGCTTCGATCAGCACCTCGTTGGCGATGATGTCGAGCTTCTTTTGAATTTCGCCTTGCACGTTCTCGCTGTGGGCGCTGCCCAGCACATCGCCGAGCGCGCCCTTGTTGACGCTGATGCTGATGCGCTTGCATGCGCGCGCCACCACCTCGATCAGCAGCCGCAACTGCGCCGGAATGTTGTCGTGCAGTCGCTGCTGCTCGAGCAGGTACTGCGTCAGGCTGATGCTTTTGGTCATCGTGGCTCCTTCAGGCCAGCAGCGCGCGGGAGATGATTTCGCGCACGTCACTCGACAAATCGGGCTTGGCCGCGACGCGGCTCAAGGCTTCTCGGGCCGCGTTGCGGTAGGGCTCGGCGAGGCGGCTCCAGCGATCCATGATGCGCGCCATGCGCGCGGCGAGCTGCGGGTTCACCGCATCGAGCTCAAGCACCCGATCGGCCCAGAACACGTAGCCGGCCGCATCGGTGCGGTGGAAGGCGGCCGGGTTCATCATGCACAGCGCGGCGATCAGGCTGCGCGCGCGGTTCGGGTTGCGTATCGAGAAGTCGGGGTGCTGGAGCAACTGCTGCGCGCGGGCAAACACGCGGCCTTCGGATTCGGGTGCGGTGGCTTGCATGGCGAACCACTTGTCGATGACCAGCGGCTCGTCCTTGAACAGCGCGTGAAAACGCTCCAGCGCCGGCGCTGCCAGCTCGGCGTGCGAATTGACCAACGCCGCCAGCGCGCCGATGCGGTCGGTCATGTGCGCCGCGTCCTTGAAGCGCTGGTACACGCGGCCAGGCCAGATCGCGTCACCTTGCGCCACGGCGTCCAGGCACAACATCGACAGCGCCAGATGGGCCAGCGCGCGCCGGCCCGACGACACCGGATCGGGCGAATAGCCGCCGCCGACCTGATGGGCTTCGAACGCCCACGCCCAGTCGGCGCGCAGTTCGCTGGCCAGTTGCGAGCGCATCGCCTCGCGTGCGGTGTGGATGCGCTGCGGGTCGACCACCTCGAGCATCTCGGCCACATACGACTCGCTCGGCAGCGTCAGCACCAGTTCCTTGAAGGCCGCGTCGAGCGCCGGGTGACGCAGGGTGTCGCGCATCGCCTCGATGAAGCCGGCGTCGAGCACCAGCGGCGCATCGGATCGCGCGGCGGCCAGCAGGCGGTTGAGCGCCAGACGCTGTGCAGCTTCCCAGCGGTTGAAGGCGTCGCTGTCGTGCTGGAGCCGCACCAGCAGGTCGGCGTCGCCCAGCGCGTCGCCGAGGATCACCGGCGCCGAAAAACCGCGCAGCAGCGACGGCACCGGCTCGCTGTCGATGTCGATGAAGGTGTGGCTGCTGCGCTTGGCGTTGAGCACCAGCACGCGTTCGAGCGGGCCGGCGGCGGCCTCGCCCGCCAGCCGCAGCGGCAGCGCTTGGCCCTCGCGCGACAGCAAACCCATCGCCATCGGCACCACGAAAGGCTCGCCGCCGGCAGCCGATTGCTCGACCGTCAGCGTGTAGGTGCGTGCGGCAGCGTCGTAGGCGCCTGTGGCGTGCAGGTGCGGTGTGCCGGCCTGCGCGTACCAGCGCTTGAATTGATCGAGCTGCAAGGCCAGCTCGCTGGCCGGGTTGGCGTCGGCGATGGCCTGCGCGAAGTCATCGCAGGTGACGGCCTGGCCGTCGTGGCGCTCGAAGTACAGCGTCATGCCGCGCTCGAAACCGTCGCGGCCGACCAGCGTTTGCATCATGCGCACGACCTCGGCGCCTTTTTCGTAGACGGTGGCCGTGTAGAAGTTGTTGATCTGCTGGTAGCTGTCCGGGCGCACCGGGTGCGCCATCGGACCGGCATCTTCGGGAAACTGCAGCTGGCGCAGCTGGCGCACATCTTCGATGCGCTTGACGGCGCGCGCGGTGTCGCTGCCGGCCATGTCCATGCTGAATTCCTGATCGCGAAAGACCGTCAGGCCTTCTTTCAGGCTGAGCTGGAACCAGTCGCGGCAGGTGATGCGGTTGCCGGTCCAGTTGTGGAAGTACTCGTGGCCGACCACGCTTTCGATGCCGGCGTAGTCGATGTCGGTGGCGGTGGCCGGGCTGGCCAGCACGAACTTGGTGTTGAAGATGTTCAACCCCTTGTTCTCCATGGCGCCCATGTTGAAGTCGCCGACCGCCACGATCATGAAGCGCTCGAGGTCGAGCGGCAGCCCGAAGCGCGCCTCGTCCCACACCACGCTGGCGATCAGCGAGTTCATGGCGTGCTCGGTCTTGTCGAGGTCGCCGCGCCGCACATAGACCTGCAGCAGGTGATCGCGCCCGGCGCGGGTGCGAATGCGCTGCTCGCGCGCCACCAGATCGGCGGCCACCAGCGCAAACAGGTAGCTCGGCTTGGGGAACGGGTCGTGCCAGATGGCCTGGTGACGGCCACCATCCAGGTCGGTCTGCTCGACCAGGTTGCCGTTGCTCAGCAGCACCGGGTACGCCGCCTTGTTGGCGCGCAGCGTGACGGTGAACACCGCCATCACATCGGGCCGATCGAGGAAGTAGGTGATGCGCCGAAAGCCCTCGGCCTCGCACTGCGTGAACAGCCCGCCGCTCGAGGTGTACAGACCCGACAGCTGGGTGTTCTTGTCGGGCGCGCAGGTGTTGCGGATCTCGAGCGTGAACACGCCTTCGGGCAGCCCCTCGACCACCAGCATCCCCGCCTCGTGGCGAAACGACACGCTCTGGCCATTGACCAGCACGCGCAGCACGGTGAGGTCATCGCCGTGCAGCCTGAGCGCCTGCTCGGGCACGCCCGGGTTGCGCTCGAGTTGCATGCGGCTGGTGACCAGTGTGCGCGCCGCATCGAGGTCGAACGTGAGCTCGACGGTCGTGATCCAGAACGCCGGTGCGGTGTAGTCACCGCGGCGGATCAGTGGGGCGGTGCTTTCGCGCATGGTCAAACGCCTTGCTTCAGACTGGCTTCGATGAAGGGATCCAGATCGCCATCGAGCACCTTTTGGGTGGCCGAGACTTCGTAGCCGGTGCGCAGATCCTTGATGCGGCTCTGGTCGAGCACGTAGCTGCGGATCTGGTGACCCCAGCCCACGTCGGTCTTGGTGTCCTCGAGCTTTTGCTGCTCTTCCATGCGCTTGCGCATCTCGTGGTCGAACAGCCGCGAACGCAGCCGCTTCCAGGCCACGTCACGGTTGCTGTGCTGGCTGCGACCGTCCTGGCACTGCACCACGATGCCCGTGGGGAGGTGCGTCAGGCGCACCGCCGAGTCGGTCTTGTTGATGTGCTGACCGCCGGCGCCACTGGCGCGGAAGGTGTCGGTGCGCACATCCGACGGGTTGATGTCGATCTCGATCGAGTCGTCGACCTCGGGGTAGACGAACAGGCTGGCAAAGCTGGTGTGGCGACCGCCGGCCGAGTCGAACGGGCTCTTGCGCACCAGGCGGTGCACGCCGGTTTCGGTGCGCAGCAGCCCGAAGGCGTATTCGCCCTCGACCTTGATGGTCGCGCTCTTGATGCCGGCCACGTCGCCCGCGGTTTCGTCCTCGAGCGTGGCCTTGAAGCCCTTGCGCTCGCAGTACTTGAGGTACTGGCGCAGCAGCATGCCGGCCCAGTCGCAGGCTTCGGTGCCACCGGCGCCGGCCTGGATGTCGATGAAGCAGTTGCTCGGATCGGCCGGGTTGTTGAACATGCGGCGGAACTCGAGCTGCGCCACCGTTTCTTCGAGCTTGGCGGTCTCGGCTTGCATCGCCTGGATGCCGTCGATGTCGCCCTCGGCCTTCGACATGTCGTACAGCTCGGCGTTGTCCGACAGGTTGCTGGTGAGGTGGTCGATGGTGTGGACCACCGTTTCCAGCGTGCGCTTTTCGCGCCCCAGTTCCTGTGCCCGCTTGGGCTCGTTCCACACGCTCGGATTTTCGAGCGCGGCGTTGACTTCGTTCAGTCGCAGAGCTTTGCGATCGTAGTCAAAGATACCCCCGGAGTTCGATCGTGCGCTGGCTCAGATCGGCCAGTTGATGGCCAATGGCATTGATCTGTTCGGTGTCCATGAGGGCGGGTTTCCACTGCGATTTCGAAGCCTTCATTGTCTCACGCGACCTGTGGCGCCAAGGCCTCGCCCGCGGGTGCGCGCACAGTCGAGAATGCAGGCATGAACTCCCTAGTGCCAGCCGCTTTTTTGATCCGTGGTGCCGAATTGCGCGATGTCGTTCCCATCGTCGCCATGATCCGCGAACTCGCCGAATTCGAGCACCTGACGCACTTGCTGCAGGTCACTCCCGAAAAGCTGCGCCCGCACCTGTTTGGCGAGCGCCCGGTGGTCGAAGCCCTGGTGGCCGAAGTGGCCGGCGAGGTGGTCGGCTTCGCCTTGTACTTCACCACCTTCTCGACTTTCCTGGCGCAGCCGGGGCTGTACCTCGAGGACCTGTACGTCAAGCCCGATCACCGCCGGATTGGTGTGGGCAGCGCGCTGATCGGTCGCGTCGGGCGGCTCGCCGTGGAGCGCGAGTGCGGCCGCTTCGAGTGGAGCGTGCTCGACTGGAATCAGCGCGCCATCGACCTCTACGAAAAAATGGGCGCCACCGTCATGCCTGAATGGCGCATTTGCCGCGTCACCGGCGAGGCGCTCGAGCGCTTTCGCGCCTGAAACCATGTCCCGCAAAGAACACGTCAGTGAAACCCCCGCCACGCAGGTGCTCAAGCGCCGTGCGGTGTTCTATTCAGAACACGTCTATGACTACGTCGACAACGGCGGCACGGCCGAGTCGTCGCGCCAGCTGGCGGTCGACGAGCACCAGGTCGTCAAGACGCTGGTGATGGAAGACGACACCGCGCAGCCGCTCATCGTGCTGATGCACGGCGACATGCAGGTCAGCACCAAGAACCTCGCGCGCCAGATCAACGCGAAGAAGGTCCACAACTGCAAGCCCGAGGTCGCCGAGCGCCACAGCGGCTACCAGGTCGGCGGCACGTCGCCCTTTGGCACGCGCAAGGCGATGCCGGTGTATGTCGAAGCCACCGTGCTCGAGCTGCCGCTGATCTACATCAACGGCGGGCGCCGCGGCTACCTGGTGGGCATCGACCCCAAGGTGCTGGTCACGCTGCTGGGCGCGCGGCCGGTGCAGTGCGGCATCGGTGGTGCGGTGTTGCAGGGGCCGTCGAGGTCGCAGCGCTGAGCTCGATCGGTCTCGTGGCGGGCGCAAAATCCGCGACGCATTCATCGGCCCTTGCCACCGATTCGTTCACCCACCTTGCCCGTCCACGGAGTCACTTTTGCCCCTGATCGCCACCTTGCTGGGTTACCTGATCGGTTCGATCTCCTTTGCGGTGGTGGTCAGCCGCCTGATGGGGCTCGAGGACCCGCGCGCCTACGGCTCGGGCAACCCGGGTGCGACCAACGTGCTGCGCTCGGGCAACAAGACGGCCGCTTTGCTCACCTTGCTGCTCGACGCGCTCAAGGGGTTCGTGCCGGTGTGGGCGGTGGTCGCGTTCGGCGGCCCGCATGGCCTGGACGCAGGCGCCGCAGCGATGGTCGGCGTGGCGGCTTTTCTGGGCCACCTGTGGCCGGTGTTCTTCGGCTTCAAGGGCGGCAAGGGGGTGGCCACCGGCGCCGGCGTGCTGATGGGCCTGAACCCTATCCTCGGGATGGCCGCGCTGCTCAGCTGGGCCATCGTGGCGTATTTCTCGCGCTACTCGTCGCTCGCGGCCATCGTGGCGGCGGTGTTCGCGCCGTTTTATCAGTGGCTGATCTGGGGTTTCGGTCCGGCCACCTGCGCCTGCGCCGTGATCGCGGTGCTGCTGGTGTGGCGGCACCGCGCCAACATCCGCAAGCTGCTCGACGGCACCGAGAGCAAGCTGGGCCAAAAGGCCGCACCGCCGCCGCAGCCCGACGAGCGATGAGCGATCGCCCGCGCCGCGGGTGGATTGCCCCGCTGCTGCTGGCGGGCGCCGCGTGGGCCGGCCTGCAGCTCTGGCAGGGCCACCAGCAGCGCGGCTTGGGCGAGCGGCTGGCCGCGGCCGCGAAGCCCGGCGACGTCGTGATGCTGTCGTCGGACCACTGCGTCTATTGCGAGGCCGCGCGGCGCTGGTTGGTGACGCACCGGGTGAGTTTCGAGGAATGCTTCATCGAACGCGACGCCGTGTGCACCGAGTCTTACCGGGCTCAGGGCTCACCGGGCACGCCCACGCTGCTGGTGCGCGGCGAGCGTCAGCTGGGCTTCGATGCCGAGCGCGTGACGCTGGCGCTCGAAGGCCGCTGAGCGGCGGCTCAGGTCTTCACTCGGCGTGCAAGCCGAGCGCGGCCGGGTCGCCGCGGCCGATGCGCACCAGCACCGGTGTGTCACCGCTGAGGTCCACCACCGTGGTGGGCTGGCGCGGGCAGGCGCCGGCATCCACCACCGCTTGCACCTGTTTCTGGTAGCGCTCGCGGATTTCTTCGGGGTCGTTGAGCGGCTCGCTTTCGCCCGCGGGGATCAGCGTGGTGGCGAGCAGCGCCTCGCCGTGCGCTGCCAGCAAGGCCTGCATCACGGTGTGCTCGGGCAC
Organism: uncultured Burkholderiales bacterium; assembly: GCA_903905475.1. Taxonomy (GTDB): domain Bacteria; phylum Pseudomonadota; class Gammaproteobacteria; order Burkholderiales; family Burkholderiaceae_C; genus PBB1. Next base: position 8,416 of record CAIVGK010000153.1, read on the forward strand.
GCGCAGGCCGATGGTGCGGCGTGACGGGTGCGACACCCGGCGCGGCACTTCCTTCGAGGCTTCCAGGATGAAGGTGAACGGCCCCGGCGTGCCCAGCTTGAGCAGCCGGAACTGCTGGTTGTCGACGCGCGCGTAGCTGGCCAGTTCGCTCAGATCGCGGCACAGCAGCGTCAGGTGGTGCTTCTCGTCGACGCCGCGGATGCGCCGCAGTTGATCGACGGCGGCCTTGTCGTCGAGCCGGCACACCAGCGCGTAGCTCGAGTCGGTGGGCGCGGCCACCACGCCGCCGTCGTGCAGGATCTGCGCGGCCTGCTTGAGCAAGCGCTGCTGCGGGTTGTCGGGGTGGATTTCGAAGTGCTGGGACATGCCGCGATTGTGGTCGGCACCTCAGCGAGCGGCCGCGAGTCAGGTCAACTGCGGTTCGACCAGGCGCTGGCCGCGCCGCACACGGCCACCACGCCCATGCCCAGCCAGGCCCAGCCATCGGGCACCGCACCGAACACCCACCAGCCCACGGCCGCCGCCATCGCGATCTGGCTGTAGGCGAACGGCATCAGCGTCGAGGTCGGCGCCATGCCCAGCGCCAAGATCAGCAGCAAGTGCCCCACGGTACCCATCAGGCCGATGGCCAGCAGCAAGCCGAGCTGCCCCGGCGTGGCCGCTTGCCAGGCGGCGAACGGGTCGATGCCGCCAGCCGGCAGCACGGCGCTCAGGCACAGCCAGCCGATCAGCCCGGTCCAGAAGTGCGTGGTGTAGGGGCTTTCGAGCACCGACAAGCGCCGCGTGAGCACCTGAAACGCGGCGTAGCAGCAGGCCGCCGCGAGCGGCAGCAGCACCGCCCAGCCGAACAGCCCGCTGCCCGGGCGGATCACGATCAGCACGCCCACGAAGCCGCCGGCCACCAGCGCCCAACGCCAGCGCGACACCCGCTCCTTGAGCAGCCACGCCGCCAGCAGCGTGACCATCACCGGCGTGAGCATGACGATGGCCGTGAACTCGGCCACGGGCAGCACTTGCAGCCCGTAAAAACCGGCCGCCGAGGTGGCCAGCAGCAGCACGCCTCGCATCAACTGAAAGCGCGGTTGTCTGGGCCGCCAGGTGGCGCCGTCCGTGGAACGGGCGCCGCGTGCCAGCCACAGCGCCATCACCAGCGTTTGCGTGCCGTAGCGCGCCCACAGGATGAACAGCACGGGCATCGCGATGCCGAGGTGCTTGATGCTGGTGTCCATGCAGGCGAAGCACATCGCCATCAGCACCGTGAGTGCGATGCCCAGACCCGGACGGTGGCGCTCGGCGGTCAAGCGTGGGGGGCGGGCGGTGCGCTCGGGCGCTGCCGGGTCATTGCGGCAGCAAGATGCGGTGGCGCAGGGCTTCCCACACCGGGGACAAGCGCGCCGGCAGCGCGGGCAGTGTGCCCAGATCGATGCGGCTTTCATCCGGGCTGTGGAAGTCGCTGCCGCGCGAGGCGAGCAGGTCGAATTCAAGCGCCATGTCGGCGTACTTGAGGAAATCGGCGCTGGTGTGGCTGCCGGTCACCACCTCCACGCCGAGCCCGCCGTGGGCCTTGAATTCGCTGAACAGCGCGTACTCCTCGTTGGCGCTGAACTTGTAGCGCCCCGGGTGGGCGATCACCGCCATGCCGCCGGCCTGGGTGATCCAGCGCACCGCATCGCCGAGTGCGGCCCAGCGGTGCGGCACGAAGCCCGGTTTGCCCTCGACGAGGTACTTGCGAAACACGTCGTTGGTGCTCGCGCACACGCCGGCTTCGACCAGATAACGCGCGAAGTGCGTGCGCGCAATCAACTCTGGGTTGCCGACGTATTTCAGGGCGCCTTCGAAGGTGCCGTGCACGCCCACCTGGGCCAGCCCAGCGGCCATCTCGCGCGCCCGCTCGGTGCGCCCGCCGCGGGTGGCTTCCAGTCCGCAGCGCAGCGCCTCGTTGTCCAGGTCGAAGCCCAGGCCGACGATGTGCACCGTGAGGCCGGCAAACGACACCGAAATCTCGGTGCCTGCCAGGTACGGCAGATTCAGGGCATGGGCGGCATCGCGAGCACGGCACTGGCCGCTGATCTCGTCGTGGTCGGTCAGTGCCCACAACTCGACGCCGTTGGCCTTGGCGCGCTCGGCCAGTGCCTCGGGCTGCAGCGTGCCGTCGGACACGCACGAATGACAGTGCAGATCGGCGTTGGTCCAGGCGAAGGGCGAAGTCACCGAACGATTGTAGGGAGCCGGCCTTTTCTGGCTTGCCCCTGCGCACAGTGCGGGATCAGCCGGGGCCGGCGGCCTGCGCCGACTCGACGATCATTTGCAGCCGCTGTCGGCCGTTGTATTCATCGACGCTCAGCCGGTACGCCAGCGTCACCCGCGCGGGCAGCGGCTCGGCGTGGTTGAACCAGATCGCGTCGCGCAGCGTGCCCGAGTGCTTGACGCTGAGCTTGAGGTGCTTTTCACCGACCAGCCGCTGGCTGACCACCTCGACCTCGTCGCTGAACAAGGGGGCCTCGAACGACGGCCCCCAGACCTGCGCGTCGAGCGTGGCCACGGTGGCGGTGGTGAAGTGCTCGATGCCCAGCGGCCCGTCGCACAACACCCGCCGCTCGAGCGTGGCCGCATCGAGCCACTCGGCGGCCACGCGCTGCAAGGCGGCATCGAAGGTGGCGAAGTCGGCCTCGTCGACCGTGCAGCCCGCCGCCATCGCGTGGCCGCCGAACTTCTTGAGCACGCCGGGGTGGCGTTTGCTGACCAGATCGAGCGCGTCGCGCAGGTGAAACCCCTCGATCGAGCGCCCCGAGCCCTTGAGCAGCCCGTCTTGCCCGCGCGCGAAAACGAAGGTCGGGCGGTGCACGCGCTCTTTCAGGCGTGAGGCTACGATGCCCACCACGCCTTCGTGAAAACCGCGGTCGTAGATCGCAAGCGCCGGCGGCGCGGCGGCCGGGCCTTGCAGCGTTTGCAGCAGCGCTTCGAGCAGCGACTCGGCCTGCTCGCGCATGCCCGACTCCAGTTCGCGCCGTTCTCGGTTGATGGCGTCGAGCTGCTGCGCGAGTTGCGCGGCGCGCCCGGCATCGTCGGTGAGCAGGCATTCGATGCCCAGCGTCATGTCCGACAGCCGCCCGGCCGCGTTGACGCGCGGGCCCAGCGCAAAGCCGAAGTCCGCACCGCCGGCACGCGAAGGGTCGCGCCCGGCGGCCGCAAACAGCGCGGCCACGCCGGGTTGCATGCGCCCGGCACGGATGCGCTTGAGCCCTTGCGCGACCAGCCGGCGGTTGTTGGCGTCCAGCCGCACCACGTCGGCCACCGTGCCCAGCGCCACCAGATCGAGCAGGCTGTCGAGCTTGGGTTGCGCCGGGGCGTCGGCGCTCGCGCCCGGCGAGCCGGCAAACGCGCCGCGCGCACGCAACTCGCTGCGCAGCGCCAGCAGCACGTAGAACATCACGCCCACGCCGGCCAGGTGCTTGCTGGCAAAGCCGCAGCCCGGCTGGTTGGGGTTGACGATGACGTTGGCGTCGGGCAGCACGATGGTGTCGTCGACTTGCGCCGGCAGGTGGTGATCGGTCACCACCACCGCCAGCGCGTGCTCTCGCGCATGCGCCACGCCGGCCAGGCTGGCGATGCCGTTGTCGACCGTCACCAGCACCTGCGCGCCTTGCGCCAGCGCCAGATCGACGATGGCCGGCGTCAGGCCGTAGCCGTGCACCTGCCGGTCGGGCACCACGTAGCCCAGCGTGCCGGGTGCCGCACCCAGCAGCGCCAGACCGCGCAGCGCCACGGCGCAGGCGGTCGCGCCGTCGCAGTCGTAGTCGGCCACCACGCACACGCGCAGCCCGTCGCGCAGCGCATCGGCCAGCAGCGTGGCCGCGGCCGCAGCGCCCAGCAATTCGGCCGGCGGCAGCAGCTTGGCCAGCGCGTCGTCCAGTTCGTCAGCCGCGCGCACGCCGCGTGACGCGAACAGTCGCGCGAGCAGCGGCGACACGCCGGCTTGCTCGAGCGTCCAGGCCGCGCGCGGCACCGCCACGCGTTGCTGCAAGGTGGGCGTGGCGCTCACAGCGCTTCCAGCACGGTGTGCGGCTCGACGGTGCGAAAGCGATCGAAAAACCACTGCCAGCGTGAGCGTGGCAAGGCGTCGTAGCGCTGCCAGCCACGCTCGCCGCACAGCGTGAGCGAGACCGCGCCGTCTTGCACCGCCCCGTCGGCAAACACCGACACCACCTCGGCGTCGAGCGCGCGCCATGCCTGGCCCCAAGCTGTCCAGTCCTGTGCCAGCAGCGGCGCGCGCAAGCGGTCATCGACCATCACCTCGGCCACCGCGCGCTGCGCGCGGCCGCAGCCGCTGAGCCAGAACGAATTGACCGGCAGCGCGCCGCGCGCTTCACGCGCTTCGTTCACCGGGTGCGAGTGCAGCAGCATTTGCACCTCGTTTTGCAGCCGGCGCACCCAGCGCAGCCGCGCGGTGTGCTCATCGCCGGCTTGCGCATCGCCGCGCAGCCACAGGTCGACGTTGCGGCCGATCACCCGGTCGATCGACGCGCACGGCAACTCGACGAGCTGCTCGTGCGCCAGATACCAGCGCGCCGCCGAGCCCCAGGCCAGCGTGCCGCTTTCGGGCGCGTCCTCAAAAAGCGGGCGCACCGCATCGAACAGCGCGCGCGATTCGTCTTCGGGCAGATCGAGTTCCAGCGGATCGGCCAGCGAGATGTGCTCGCGCCCCACATGCCAGTGCACCGGTGTGATCAGCCCCCATGGCCGCGTGCCGACCGCAACGCCGTCAGCGCGCGCCGCCAGCGCCGCCCACGGCCAGCAGCCATCGCGCCCGTGCCATCCGTAAGCGGCCGCCAGCGCGCGCTCGTGCGGCGGCGACAGCGTGTATTCGTCATCCACATCCCGCGTGGTCGGCTGCAACCCGGTGATCAGCCGCGCCAGGTGGGGCAGCTTCAGCGCTCGCAGGGTTTGCGAGGCTGAGTCGCCGACGGCGCTGGCGTGGGGGATGAGGAGATGCATCGGGGGATTATCGGGATCGGCATCCCGGGTGGGGGTCTGGTTTTTTGCTTGCCCGCGAGGGTTGTCTTGTCGATCGACCGCGCCCGGTGCCGCCCCGGCGGGCTCGCGCGCACGGAATCAGCGCTGCAGCAAGCAAGACCAGCCCGGCCCGTCGGCGACCGAACGCCGAACCTGTCCAGTAGCATCGCCGCCACATGAACATCCCCTTCGAACTCCAGATCGGCTGGCGCTACACGCGGGCGGGTCGCAGTGGGCGGCGCAACGGGTTCATCTCGTTCATTTCGATGGTGTCGATGCTGGGCATCGCGCTCGGGGTGGCGGCGCTGATCATCGTGTTGTCGGTGATGAACGGCTTCCAGAAAGAAGTGCGCGACCGCATGCTGTCGGTGATCGCGCACGTCGAGATCTACCAGGCGCAAGGCGAGGCGCTGGCCGACTGGCAGGCCACGGCGGCCGAGGCGCGGCGCAATGAGCAGGTGGTCGGCGCGGCGCCGTTCATCGCGACGCAGGCGCTGATTGCGCGCGGCGACGACATGCGTGGCGCCATCGTGCGTGGCATCTCGCCGGCCGAGGAAGCCACTGTCACTGCGCTGGCCGCGCAGTTGCGCGACACCACGCTGGCCCAGCTGGTGAGCGGGGGCTGGGGCATCGTGCTCGGCGGCGAGCTGGCGCGCGGGTTGGGTGTGAAGGTGGGCGACCGCGTGACCATCGTCGCACCCGGCGGGCAGTTCACGCCGGCCGGTGTGGTGCCGCGGCTCAAGCAGCTCACGCTGGTGGGTACTTTCGAGGCGGGCCACTTCGAATACGACAGCGGTCTGGCGCTCATGCACGTCGACGACGCCGCGCGGCTGTTTCGCGTGGCCGGCCCCACGGGCGTGCAACTGCGATTGAAAGACGCGCAGCAAGCGCACGAGGTGGCCGACGAGATGCAGCTGCGGCTGGGCGACTCGGTGCGCATCACCGACTGGACGCGCACCAACCGCAACTGGTTTCAGGCAGTGCAGATCGAAAAGCGGCTGATGTTCATCATCCTCACGCTGATCGTCGCGGTGGCGGCCTTCAATCTGGTCTCGACGCTGGTGATGACCGTGACCGACAAGCAAGCCGACATTGCCATCTTGCGCACGCTGGGTGCCAGCCCGCGCTCGATCATGACCATCTTCATGGTGCAAGGCGCCGCCTCGGGCGTGATCGGCACGCTGGTGGGCATGGGGCTGGGGCTGCTGGTGGCATTCAACGTCGACGTCATCGTGCCGGCCATCGAGCGCGCGCTGCACATGAGCTTTCTGCCCGGCAGCGTGTACCTGATCAGCCACATGCCCAGCGACCCGCAAAGCGCCGACATCTTGCCGGTCGTGGCGATCTCGCTGGCGCTGGCGTTCGTCGCCACCGTGTACCCGAGCTGGCGCGCGAGCCGCGTGCAGCCGGCCGAGGCGCTGCGCCATGAGTGAGTCCGTGCTCGACGCCACAGCGCCATCGTCGGCCAGCGTGATTCGCGCCGTCGGCCTGCACAAGCGCTTTCGCGAAGGCACGCTCGACGTGGCGGTGCTGCAAGGCATCGACCTCGACATCGCCGCGGGCGAAACCGTGGCCATCGTCGGTGCCTCGGGCTCGGGCAAGAGCACGCTGCTGCACCTGATGGGCGGGCTGGATGCGCCCACGCAAGGCACCGTCACGCTGATGGGCCGTGACCTGCAGCGCCTGGACGCGCAAGCGCAAGGCGAGTGGCGCAACCGGCACCTGGGCTTCGTCTACCAGTTTCACCACCTGCTGCCCGAGTTCTCGGCGCTCGACAACGTGGCCATGCCGCTGCGCATCCGCCGCGTCGATCAGGCCACCGCGCGCGCTGCGGCCGCCGTCGTGCTGCAGCAAGTGGGGCTGGGCCACCGGCTCGACCACCGGCCCGCGCAGCTGTCGGGCGGCGAGCGCCAGCGTGTGGCCATCGCCCGCTCGCTGGTCGGCGCACCCGCGTGCGTGCTGGCCGACGAGCCCACCGGCAACCTCGACCGCGAAACCGCCGACGGCGTGTTCGACCTGATGCTCGATCTGGCCCACAGCCGCGGCATGGCCTTCGTGCTGGTCACCCACGACGAGTCGCTCGCTGCGCGCTGCGACCGGGTGCTGAGGCTGCGGCTGGGTCGCGTGGTCGCCTGAGCCGCCAGCCCTCACCCTGACCCTCTCCCACAGGTGGGAGAGGGGACGGATACACCCCCCACCCTGGACCCATCCCGCAAGCGGGAGAGGTAACTTGAATGGCCATCTCCCGCAGGGCGGGAGATGGGACTTGACTGGCTCCCTCTCCCGCCCTGCGGGAGAGGGCAGGGGTGAGGGTGCCCTCTCCCGCGGCATCATTCCCCCATGAACTGGATCGACACCCACTGCCACCTCGATGCGCCTGAATTCGGCGGCGACGCGGCGGCGGTGGTGGCGCGGGCGCGCTCGGCGGGGGTCACGCAGCTGGTGCTGCCGGCCATCGAGGTGGCCAATGTCGAGGTGGTGCGCGCGCTGGCGCATGAACATGGGCTGGCGTGGGCGGCGGGCATTCATCCGCTGTGCACCGCACGCGCGGGCGATGACGACGTGGCGCGCATCGGTGAACTGCTGCAGCAGCATGTCAACGACCCGCGTCTGGTGGCGGTGGGCGAGATCGGGCTGGATCACTTCGTGGCAGGGCTCGACCCCGAGCGGCAAGCGCGTTTTTTGGCGGCGCAGCTGGCGCTGGCGCGGCGCTTCGATCTGCCGGTGATCCTGCACGTGCGGCGCTCGGCCGACAGCTTGCTGGCGCAGCTGCGGCGCACGCCGGTGCGCGGCGGCATCGCGCATGCCTTCAATGGCAGCGAGCAGCAAGCGCTGGCCTTCGTGGCCCTGGGCTTCAAGCTGGGCTTTGGCGGGGCGATGACGTTCGAGCGCGCGTTGCAGTTGCGCCGGCTGGCCACCGTGCTGCCGCTCGAGGCCCTCGTGCTCGAGACCGACGCGCCCGACATCCCGCCGCAGTGGCTCTACGTCACCGCCGCCGAGCGCGCGGCGCGGCCCGGCGCGCAAGCGCCCAACGAGCCGGCACAGCTGCCGCGCATCGCGCGCACGCTGGCCGATCTGCGCGGCCTGCCGCTCGAAGCGATTGCCGCGGCCACCACCGCCAATGCGATCGTGGCGCTGCCCCGGCTGGGCGAACTCGGCGTTTGATGGGGACATGGGCTTGGCACCCCGCCGGCGCTGGGCCAGAATCGCCCCTGCTCCGGGGTGCACGCATGTTGCGTGCTGAGATGGTGAAACCAAACCCGCGAACTTGAACCGGTTAGTACCGGCGTAAGGAGAGCCTTCCCCCGATGCGTTCGGGGGAGCCTTCGGAGCACTCCCACTCACGAAGGACTCCCGATGAACGCTCCCGACACCCTGGCCCAGCTGCTCGCACTCACCCGCGAGCCGTTTCCCGCGTCGCGCAAGGTTCACCTGCAAGGCTCGCGCGACGACCTGCGCGTGCCGATGCGTGAGGTCTCGCTGAGCAACGGCGAGTGCGTGAGCCTGTACGACACGTCCGGCCCGTACACCGACCCGAGCGCGGCCATCGACGTGCGCCGCGGCCTGCCGGCGGTGCGCAGCGCCTGGATCGAAGGGCGTGGCGACACGCAGGCCTATGACGGACGCAGCCGCGTGGCGCTCGACGACGGCGCCAAGAGCGAAGACCGCGACGCTGCGCGCATCGAGCAGTTGCGCCTGGACGCCATCGGCCTGCAACGCCGCCCGCGCCGCGCGCTGGCCGGCGCCAACGTGACGCAGATGCACTACGCGCGGCGCGGCATCGTGACGCCCGAGATGGAATACGTGGCGCTGCGCGAGAACGGCCGGCGCGAGTGGATGCGCGAATACCTGGCCAGCCCCGAGCGCGAACAGCGATTGCGCGGCAACCCGATGGGTGCGAGCCTGCCCGCGCTGGTCACGCCCGAGTTCGTGCGCGACGAGGTGGCGCGCGGGCGCGCCATCATCCCGGCCAACATCAACCACCCCGAAGTCGAGCCGATGGCCATCGGGCGCAACTTCCTGGTCAAGATCAACGCCAACATCGGCAACTCGGCGGTCACCTCGAGCATCGAGGAAGAGGTTGAAAAGCTCGTGTGGGCGATCCGCTGGGGCGCCGACAACGTGATGGACCTGTCCACCGGCCGCAACATCCACACCACGCGCGACTGGATCGTGCGCAACTCGCCGGTGCCCATCGGCACGGTGCCGATCTACCAGGCGCTCGAGAAGGTCGGCGGCGTGGCCGAGGACCTGACCTGGGCCATCTACCGCGACACGCTGATCGAGCAGGCCGAGCAGGGCGTCGACTACTTCACCATCCACGCCGGGCTGCGCCTGCCGTTCATCCACCTCACGGCCAACCGGCGCACCGGCATCGTCTCGCGCGGCGGCTCGATCATGGCCAAGTGGTGCATCTCGCACCACAAGGAGAGCTTTCTCTACACGCACTTCGAAGACATCTGCGACATCATGAAGGCGTACGACGTGAGCTTCTCGCTGGGCGACGGGCTGCGTCCGGGCTCGGGCGCCGACGCCAACGACGAGGCGCAGTTTGCCGAGCTGCGCACGCTGGGCGAGCTCACGCAGATCGCCTGGAAGCACGACGTGCAGACCATGATCGAAGGCCCCGGCCACGTGCCCATGCACATGATCCAGGCCAACATGGACGAGCAGCTCAAGCACTGCCACGAGGCGCCGTTCTACACGCTGGGCCCGCTGACCATCGACATCGCGCCGGGCTACGACCACATCTCGAGCGCCATCGGCGCGGCCATGATCGGCTGGATGGGCACCGCGATGCTGTGCTACGTGACGCCCAAGGAGCACCTCGGGTTGCCCGACCGCGACGACGTCAAGCAAGGCATCGTGGCCTACAAGATCGCCGCCCACGCGGCCGATGTGGCCAAGGGACATCCGGGGGCGCGGGCGCGCGACGAGGCGCTGTCGAAGGCGCGTTTCGAGTTCCGCTGGTCGGATCAGTTCAACCTGTCGCTCGACCCCGACACCGCGCGCGACTTCCATGACGAGACGCTGCCCAAGGACTCGAGCAAGGAGGCGCACTTTTGCTCGATGTGCGGCCCGAAGTTCTGCTCGATGAAGATCACCCAGGAAGTGCGCGACTACGCCGCCCAGCGCGGCGTGGCCGCCGAAGACGCGCTCAACGTGGGCATGGACGAAAAGTCCACCGAGTTCAAGCAGGCCGGCGCGCAGATGTACATCCCGCTGCGGCGCGACGATTCCGGCAGTTGATCCGGTCGTCGGGACTGCAACGAGAAAGGGCGCCCGCAGGCGCCCTTTTTTCGCAGGGGCTGTGGATCAGCCGATGCGGATGACCACCTTGCCGAAGTGCGAAGCGCCCTCTAGGTGGGCCAGCGCGGCGCGCGCGTCGGTGAAGTCGAACACGCGGTCGATCACCGGCTTGATCTGGCGCGCGCTGATGAGCTTGTTCATGGCCTCGAACATGTCGCGCGAGCCCACGAACACGCCGCGCAGCAGCGTGGTGCGGAACAAGACGGCCAGCGGGTTGATCTCGCCGCCGGTCAGCACGCCGATCAGGTGCACCGCACCGGCATGGCGGGCCGCGGCGATCGAGCGCTGCAGCGTGCCGGGGCCGCCCACTTCGACCACGTGATCGACGCCCACGCCGCCGGTGACTTCAAGCACCTTTTGCTCCCAGTCCGGGTGGCTGCGGTAGTTGATCAGGTGGTCGGCACCCAGCGCCTTGGCCTTGGCCAGCTTGGCGTCGCTCGACGAGGTGGCGATCACCTGCGCGCCCGAGGCCTTGGCAAATTGCAGCGCGAACATCGACACGCCGCCGGTGCCCAGCACCAGCACGGTCTCGCCCGGCACGAGCTGGCGGCCTTCGTACAGCGCGTTCCAGGCGGTGAGCGCGGCGCACGGCAGCGTGGCGGCTTCTTCATCGCTCAGGTGAGCTGGCGTGGCCACCAGCGCGGCGGCTTCGAAGACGCGGTATTCGCTGAGCACGCCGGGCGTCGAGCCGCCGATCGCGGCGTTGTAGTGCGCCGGCAGCATCGGGCCGCTCAGCCACGTTTCGAAGAAGCAGCCGGTGACGCGGTCGCCCGACTTGAAGCGGTCGACACCGGCGCCGACTTCCACGACTTCGCCGGCGCCATCGGACAGCGGCACCAGACCCTTGGACGTCATGCCGGGGTAGCGCCCGGTGATGATGAGCAGGTCGCGGTAGTTGAGCGCGGCAGCCTTCAGGCGCACCAGCACCTGGCCAGCGCCGGGGCGCGGCACATCGCGTTCTTGCAGCGTCAGGCTGTCGGCGTTTTTTTCTTCGAGGTAGGTGTAGCAGCGCATGTCTTGTCTCCGTCGGGGTTGAATTCAGCGGCCAGGGCCATGGCCTGTGACGTGCCGATGAGCGGCCCATCAAGCGGGCGCAGATGATGCCACGCGAGGAAAAAAGGCGGATTGCAGTGGCAACATCCCCTCACCCATGAAGAAGCCCACCCAACGACCTGAACTCGCCCCCGCCACGATCTCCGAAGCCGACGGCGTGCGCTACCTGCATCTGGGCACGCCGTGGGTGCAAGGCGCCATGCGCATGCGCAAGCCACTGGCCATCGAGCTCGAATACGTGCAGCGCATGATGGTGTGGATGCTGCTGCGCCCCAGCGACGAGCTCGGCGAAGGCCATGCGGTGCAGCTCGGTCTGGGGGCCGGCGCCATCACCCGCTACTGCCACGGCGTGCTGCACATGCGCACCACCGCGATCGAACTCAACGACGAGGTGATCGGCGTCGGCCGCGCCTACTTCCGGCTGGAGACCAGCGCGCGGCTCAAGCTGATCGAGGCCGACGCCGGCGCGTGGGTCGCCGACGCGAAGAATGCCGCCAGCGCCGACGTGCTGTGCGTGGACCTGTACGACCACGACGCGGCCAGCCCGGTGCTCGACTCCGACGAGTTCTATGCCGATTGCCACCGCGTGCTCAAGGCCGGCGGGGCGATGACGGTCAACCTGTTCGGGCGCGACGCCAGCTTCGAGCGCAGCGCGCAGCGCATCGCGGCGGCGTTCGGTGCCGACTGCGTGCTCAGCTTGCGGCCCACCCGCGAAGGCAACACCGTGGTCGTGGCCTGGAAGGGCGTGGCCTGGCCCGATGCCGCCACGCTGGCCGAGCGCGCGGCGCACATCGAGCAGACCGGCCAGCTGCCGGCGCGAAAATGGCTGAAGATGCTGCGTGCCCTGCCCGAGGGGGCTGCCTCGGTCGCCGCGACCTGAGACTTGCGCCGGTCCTGTCCTGTCAGCCCGTGAGCCACCCGCCATGAACATGTCCACCCGCCCACCCGAACCGCCGCCCGCCGGCAAGCTTGACTGGCGCCAGTTGCTCGGCTGGTTGCGCGACGACGGCATGATCGAGCGCGACGAGGCCGACAAGACCATGAAGCGCTTCGGCTCCACGCACAGCGTGCAGCACCCGCTGGTGCGGCTGGCGGCGGCGGGCTTGCAGCGCAAGGGCCCCGCCGGCGGAGCCGCCAAGACGCTGGACATCGAAGCGCTCACGGCGTGGCTGGCGCAGCGCTGCGGCATGCCCTACCTGCGCATCGACCCGCTGAAGGTCGACGTCGGCCGGGTGGCCGATGTGATGTCGATCACCTACGCCGAGCGGCGTCTGGCGCTGCCGCTGCAGGTGGTGCTGACCGAGATCACGGTGGCCACCTGCGAGCCGTTCGACATCGGCTGGGTGATGGAGATCGAGGCGCACACCCGCAAGTCGATCAAGCTGGTGCTGGTCAGCCCGCTCGAGCTGCAGAAGTACACGACCGAGTTCTACACGCTGGCGCGCTCGGTGCGCTCGGCCGCCAAGAAGGGCGAGACCGCGGCCATCGCGAGTTTCGAGCAGCTGGTGGAGCTCGGTCGCAGCAACCGCCAGCTCGACGCCAACGACCAAGGCGTGGTGCAGGTGGTCGACTGGCTGTGGCAATACGCCTTTGATCAGCGTGCCTCGGACATCCACCTCGAGCCGCGGCGCGACCTGAGCGCGATCCGCTTTCGCATCGACGGCGTGATGCACACCGTCTACCAGCTGCCACCGGGCGTGATGAACGCGATGATCGCGCGCATCAAGCTGCTCGGTCGCATGGACGTGATCGAAAAACGCCGTCCGCTCGACGGGCGCATCAAGACGCGCAACCCCGACGGCGACGAGGTCGAGATGCGCTTGTCGACGCTGCCCACGGCCTTCGGCGAGAAGATGGTCATGCGCATCTTCGACCCCGACACCACCGTCAAGACGCTCGAAGGACTGGGCTTTGGCGGCCACGACGCCAAGCGCTGGCAGGAGCTGGTGGGCCGTCCCAACGGCATCATCCTGGTGACCGGGCCGACCGGATCGGGCAAGACCAGCACGCTGTATTCGACCTTGCGGCGCATCGCCACCGACGAGGTCAACGTGTGCACGATCGAAGACCCGATCGAGATGATCCAGCCCGCGTTCAACCAGACGCAGGTGCAGCCGGCGCTCGACTTCAGCTTTGCCGAAGGCGTGCGCGCCCTCATGCGCCAGGACCCGGACATCATCATGGTGGGCGAGATCCGCGACCTCGAGACCGCCGAGATGGCGATCCAGGCCGCGCTCACCGGCCACCTGGTGTTCAGCACCTTGCACACCAACGACGCCGCCTCGGCCATCACGCGGCTGGTCGATCTGGGCGTGGCACCCTACCTGATCGGCGCGACCGTGGTGGGCGTGCTCGCGCAGCGGCTGGTGCGCACCTTGTGCGCTGACTGCAAGCAGCCCGACCCGGACGTCACCACCGAGGCGCTGGCCGCGTTTGCCAAGCCGTGGCGGCTGAGCGGCCAGCCCACGCCGTACCGGCCGGTGGGCTGTCTGGAATGCCGCATGAGCGGTTTTCGCGGGCGCACCGGGCTGTTCGAGCTCCTGTCGGTGACGCCGGCGGCCGTGTCGTGCATCCAGCCGGTGCCCGATGCCACCCGCTTGCGCCAGCAGGCGCTGCAAGACGGCATGCGCCCGCTGCGGCTGGCCGGCGCGATGAAGGTGGCCGAAGGACTGACCACGCTGCAAGAGGTGCTGAGCGCCACCCCGCTGTGGGAGTGAGCGGCGTGCGAGCATGAAGATCAAGAGCCAGCGCGACTTCTGCTCGGGGCTGCTGTTCCTGCTGCTGGGCGGCGTGTGCGCGACGACCGCTGCCGGCTACCGCGTGGGCACGTCGGGCGAGCCGGGTGAGGGCTTCTTCCCGCTGATCCTCAGCGTGATGCTGATGGTGCTGGGCGCGCTGGTGCTGTTCAAGGCGCTCACGCTGGAGGCCGATGGCGGACACCCGCTGGGGCCGATCGCCTGGCGGGCGCTGGGCGCGATCGTGCTGGCCACCGTGGTGTTCGGTCTGGCCTTGCCACGGTGGGGGCTGCTGATCGCGACCCCGCTGCTGGTGGTGGTCGCCAGTCTGGCGCGCGCAGAGTTCCGTTGGCGCGGGGTGCTGGTGGCCGCGGCCGTGCTGACGGCCGGCACCTGGGCGCTGTGCGTGTGGGGCCTCCAACTCGGCTGGCCGCTGCTGCCCGCTGGGCTGGGCTGAGCCGGCAGCCCACAGGCGGCCCATGGACTGGATCCACCCGCTGACCTTGGGGCTGGGCGTGGCGCTCACGCCGCAAAACCTGGCTTGCGCCGTCGCCGGGGGCGTGCTGGGCCTCCTGATCGGCGTGCTGCCGGGACTGGGCGTGGCGGCCGCCATCGCGATGCTGCTGCCGTCGGTCCATGGGCTCGAGGCCACGCCAGCGTTGATCCTGCTGGCAGGCGTGTACGCCGGGGCGCGCTACGGGGGTGCGAGTGCGGCCATCCTGGGCCACGTGCCGGGCCCGTCGTCGTTGGCGGCAACGGCCATCGAGGGGCACTCGATGGCGCGGCAGGGCCGTGCCGGCGTGGCGCTGACCGTGGCCACGCTCAGTTCGTTGTTTGCTGCGGGCGTGGGCACGGCGCTCATCGCCGGCGTGGCGCCGCTGCTGTCCGCCCTGGCGCTTGCGTTCGAGCCTGCCGATGCCTTTGCGCTGATGACACTCGGCCTGATCGGCGCGGCGGTGATGGCCCCGGGCTCGCTGCTCAAGGCGCTGGCCATGGCCGTGCTGGGCCTGCTGCTGTCGCAGGTGGGGCCCGACCCGTCGCCGGGCACGCAGCGCTTCAGTCTGGACCTGCCCGGGCTGTCTGACGGCATCGGCTTGGCCGTGCTCGCCATCGGGTTGATCGGCCTGGGCGACATCATCCGCCACCTCGGCCAGCCGGCCGCACTGCGCGAGGCCGTCACCGACAGCGTCCACGCGCGGTGGCCCAGCCGCCAGGATGCGCAGGAGTGCGGCCCCGCGGTGCTGCGCGGCACCGCGCTGGGCGCGCTGATGGGCCTGCTGCCGGGTGCTGGCGCATGGCGGGCGTCGTCGGCCAGTGGCTCGATGGAAAAAAAGATCGCCGGCGCCCGTGGGCGGTTCGGCAAGGGCGACGTTCGCGGCGTGGCCGGGCCCGAGTCTGCCCACAGCGCCGGCGCGCAGACCTCGTTCATTGCGGTGCTCGCGCTGGGCCTTCCGCTCAACGCGGTGATGGCGCTGATGGCGGGGGCGCTGCTGATCCAGGGCCTCCCGCCCGGGCCGCAGCTGATCGCCAGCCACCCGCAGCTGCTTTGGGGCCTGCTCGGCTCGATGTGGGTGGGTCAGCTGGTGCTGGCGGTGGTCAACCTGTCACTGACCGGCTGGTGGCTGCGGCTGCTGGCAGTGCCGTACCGGCACGTGTTCCCGGTGCTCACGCTGCTGTGCTGCATCGGCGTGTACACGCTGCGCGGCAGTTCCTTCGATCTGTATCTGGTGGCGTTTGTGGCCGCTTGCGGCTACGCGTTCCACAAGCTCGGCTGCGAGACCGCGCCGCTGCTGCTGGGGTTCGTGCTCGGGCCGAGGATGGAAGACCAGCTGCGCGGCGCGTTGCGGATGTCGGATGGCGACTGGAGCCTCTTCCTGGCACGCCCGCTGTCGGCCGCCCTGCTGGTGGCGGCAGCGGGGCTGCTGCTGGCGGGGCTCCTGCCAGCGACCCGACGCGAGCGCGGCGCGGCGTTCCACGACGCCGACTGAGCGCACGGCTGCATCACCGTGCAGCCGTGCGCGGGGGCCGATCAGTCCGCCTTTTTCGGGCGACCTGGCTTGAGCGGCGTGACGCGTGCCAGCGCGGCTTGCAACTGCACATCGGACAGGCTGGCCAGCGCTTGCAGCCCGGCTCGCAGCAGCTCGCCTTTCTTGGCCGAGTGGCGGAAGTTCAGCGCGCGTTGCTTGAGCACGTCGAGCAGATCGAAGTCGGCCTGCGGCATGGTGAAGCTGTCGCGCACGAGCTTGGCCTTGGCGACCTTGCCGGGCTTGCGCTGCTTGGGCGCGGCCGGCTGGGCCTTGACCGCGGCGGCGACAGGCACCGCCTTGGTGGCTGGCTTGACGGCTGGCTTGGCGCTGACCTTGAAGACCTTCGTGGGCGCACTCTTGGCGAGCGGCGCGGCGGGCTTTTTGGCAGGCTTGGCCACGACCGGTGGCGAGACCTTGACGGGCTTTGCCGCTGCCTTGCGCGGCTGGGCGCTGACGGCCGGCTTGGCGGTCTTGGGTGCAGCCTTGGCGGCTGGCTTGACCGTTTTGACGGGTTTGGCCGGTGCGGTGCTGGCCGGTGCGCTGGATGTGGCGGCCGGTGTGTGCGAGCTGGCCGAAGCGGTGTTGTCGGCGATCGTGGTGGCGGGGGTGGTGTTCATTGCGTGATCCTCCTGGATGAAACATATCGTTTATACGATATGTTTCATTGATTCGCAAGGATCAGTTCGAGCGCCGCACCCGCAGCAGTTCGTCGAGGATCAGGCAGACCGCACCCAGCGTGATGGCGCTGTCGGCCAGGTTGAAGCTGGGAAAGTAGCCGCCGGCAAACAGCGGCGCGAGCCAGCCCCAGTGGAACTGCAGGAAGTCGACCACGTAGCCGTGCAGCAGCCGGTCGATCACGTTGCCCACCGCGCCACCAAGCACCATCGCCAGCGCAAAGCTGAACAACCGCTGGCCGCCGTGGCGCTTGAGCATCCACACGATGGCACCGGCCGCCCCCGTCCCCAGGACGACGAAGAACCAGCGCTGCCAGCCCGAGGCACCGGCCAGAAAGCTGAACGCCGCGCCGGTGTTGTGCACCCGCACGAGGTTGAAGAACGAGGTGACGGTGTGGCTGTCGCCGAGCGCAAAGCTGCCCAGGATCAGCGTCTTGCTGAGCTGGTCGGCCAGCAGCACCAGCACGGCGAGGCCCAGCCACAGCCAGGGGCCGCTGGCACGGGAGGACGATAGGGAGCTGCTGCGGGCCATGGCTCAGGCCACGCGGCGGACTTCGCCGTCGCCGTGCAGGTTGCTGGTGCAGCGCGCGCAGATGGTCGGGTGCGCGGCGTCGTGGCCGACGTCGTCGCGGTAGTGCCAGCAGCGCTCGCACTTGGCCGCGCTCGATGGCGCCACCGCGATCGACAGCTCGGCGCCCGCGGCCAGCGTGGCCTCGGAGGTGATGGTCACGAACTTCAGAGCGTCACCCAGCGAGGCGAGCAGCGCGTGGTCGGCCGCGTTGGCGGTGAGGGCCAGCGTGGCCTGCAGCGACGAGCCCAGCTGCCCGGCGGCGCGCACCGACTCGATCTGCTTGTTGGCCAGGTCGCGGATCTCGCGAATGCGGCCCCACTTGGCCAGCAGATCGGCATCGGCCCAGGCGCCGACCTCGCTGAAGGTCTCGATGAAGATCGACGGCGACTGGCCCGGCGCAAACACCTGCCAGGCTTCCTCGGCGGTGAAGCTCAGGAACGGCGCCATCCAGCGCAGCATGGCGTTCGTGAGGTGCCACAGCGCGGTCTGTGCGCTGCGCCGTGCCAGGCTCTTGGGCGCGGTGGTGTACAGCCGGTCCTTGAGCACGTCGAGGTAGAACGAGCCCAGGTCTTCGCTGCAATAGACCTGCAGCTTGGCGACCACCGGGTGGAACTCATAGACCTCGTAGTGCGCGAGCACCTCGGCCTGGAACTGCGCCGCACGCGCCAGCGCGTAGCGGTCGACTTCGAGCATGTCGGCCAATGGCACCGCGTCTTTGGCGGCATCGAAGTCGCTGGTGTTGGCCAGCAAGAAGCGCAGCGTGTTGCGGATGCGCCGGTAGGCGTCGACCACGCGCGCCAGGATCTTGTCGTCGATGTTGAGATCGCCCGAGTAGTCGGTGCTGGCCACCCACAGCCGCACGATCTCGGCGCCGAGCTTGTCGCTGACCGACTGCGGCGCGACCACGTTGCCCAGGCTCTTGCTCATCTTGCGGCCCTGGCCGTCGGTGGCAAAGCCGTGCGTGAGCAAGCCGCGGTACGGCGCGTGGCCGGCGGTGGCGCAGCCGATCAGCAGCGACGAATGGAACCAGCCGCGGTGCTGGTCGTGGCCTTCGAGGTACAGGTCGGCCTCGGGCTCGCTGCCGTCGCCGTGTCCGGCACCGGCGTGGCTGCCGTGCAGCACGTGCGAGAAGGTCGAGCCGGAGTCAAACCACACGTCGAGGATGTCGGTGCTCTTGGTGTAGTTCGCGGCCTCGTCGCCCAGCCAGTCGCGCGGGTCGAGCTGCGACCAGGCCTCGACGCCGCCTTGCTCGACGAGTGCGGCGGCGCGGTCCATCAGCGCGAGCGTGTCGGGGTGCAGCTCGGCGCTGTCCTTGTGCAGGAAGAACGGCAGCGGAACGCCCCAGTTGCGCTGGCGGCTGATGCACCAGTCGGGCCGGTTGGCGATCATGTCGCGCAATCGCACGCGGCCGTTCTCGGGATAAAAGCGCGTGGCGTCGATGGCGGCCAGCGCGGTCTGGCGCAGCGTTTGCGGCGCCGGGTCGGTGGCGCACACGCCGACGCTGTCGGCGGTGGGTTCGTCCATGCGCACGAACCACTGCGCAGCCGCGCGGTAGATCACCGGCGTCTTGTGGCGCCAGCAGTGCGGGTAGCTGTGCTGGAAGGTCGAGGTGGCGAGCAGCCGGCCGGCTTCGCGCAGCGCTTCGATGATCAGCGGGCCGGCTTTCCAGATGTGCTGCCCACCAAACAGCGCCAGGCTCGCGTCATAGACGCCGCTGCCGAGCACCGGGTTGCGGATGTCGTCGATCGCCATGCCGTGGGCGATGCACGAGCGGAAGTCGTCCACGCCGTAGGCCGGCGCCGCGTGCACGAGGCCGGTGCCGTCGTCGGCGGTGGCGTAGTCGGCCAGGTAGATGGGGCTGGCTCGGTCGTAGGCCGCATCGACATGCGCCAGTGGGTGCCGGAAAGTGATGCCGTCGAGCCGTTCGCCCAGCGTGGTGGCCAGCACCGTGCCGGCGATGCCGTAGCGCTGCAGGCTGTCTTCGACGCGCGCAGCGGCCAGCAGCAGCACGCCACGTTCGGTGTCGACCAGCGAATAGTCCAGCGCCGGGTTGAGGTTGAGCGCCTGGTTGGCCGGGATCGTCCACGCGGTGGTGGTCCAGATCACGGCAAAGCACTCGCGCGGCAACGAGGGCAGGCCGAACGCGGCGGCCAGCCGCTCAGGCTCGGCGCAGGCGAAGGCCACATCCAGCGACTGCGAGGTCTTGTCGGCGTATTCGATCTCGAACTCGGCCAGCGACGAGCCGCAGTCGAAGCACCAGTACACGGGCTTGAGGCCGCGGTAGACGTGGCCGCGCTCCATCACGCGCTTGAGCGTGCGGATCTCGCCGGCCTCGTTGCCGAAGTCCATCGTGCGGTACGGATGCGCCCAGTCGGCCAGCACGCCCAGGCGCTTGAAGTCGGCCATCTGCTGCGCGATCTGTTCGGTGGCGTAGGCGCGCGCCTTGGCTTGCACCTCGGCGCGCGGCAGGTTGCGCCCGAAGTTCTTCTCGATCTGGTTTTCGATCGGCAGGCCGTGGCAGTCCCAGCCCGGCACGTAGGTCGCGTCCATGCCTTTGAGCTGGCGCGCCTTGACGATCATGTCTTTCAACACCTTGTTGACGGCGTGCCCGATGTGCAACTGGCCGTTGGCGTACGGCGGTCCGTCGTGCAGCACGAACTTCGGTGCGCCGCAGCGCGCTTCGCGCAGGCGCTGGTAGGTGCCGGCGTCTTCCCACTGCTGAACCCAGCCTGGCTCGCGCTTGGGCAGGTCGCCGCGCATCGGGAACGGCGTGTCGGGCAGGTTCAGCGTGGCGCGCAGTCCGACAGTGGCGTCGGCGCTGGAAGAAGTGGGTTGGGTGGACATGCTTCGATCTCGAAAGGTGGCGCTCAGGGGTGGCGCGTGGGCGGTACACCGCGGGGCAGAGTCACTCGGGCGGGCGAGGGTGGCTGGCACCCCCTGTGCCTGTGCGACGAGTGAAGTCGATGCATCAAACCCTGCGAAAGATTCTACCGAGGGGGCCTGTGCCGTCAGCCGTGCGGCGCACGGCTGGCGCCGTCACCCGAGGCCCTGGGCGGCCAGCCACACGCGCGCGGCGACTTCATCGCGTGCGATGCCTTCGCGCAGCGCGGGCAGCGAGTCGTAGCGCAACTCGTCGTGCAGCTTGTGCAGCAACTCGACGCGCACGCAGCGGCCATAGCCGCCTTCGCTGCCCAGCGCGTCGGGCCAGTCGAAGCAGTGGGTCTCCAGCAGCACCCGCCCGGCGTCCTCGACCGTGGGCCGCACGCCCAGGCTGGCCACGCCGGTGAGCGGCTGCTCGCCGTTGAGGCCGTGAACCTGCACGACGAAGATGCCCATGGCGGCCGGTCGCGCGTGGGCAAAGCGCAGGTTGAGCGTGCGAAAGCCGAGCTCGCGGCCGAGCTTGCGGCCGTGCACCACGTGGCCGCTGATGCTGTAGGGCCGACCCAGCAGCGCTGCGGCACGCGTCATGTCGCCGGCGGCCAGCGCTTCGCGCACCGCCGAGCTCGACACGCGCAGGCCGTGCACCTCGTAGCTCAACATGCGAGCCACGTCGAAGCGCTCGGCCGGTGGTTGCGCCTGGCCGGCCGCATCGAGCATCGCGTAGTCGCCGGCGCGCCGCGCGCCAAAGCAGAAGTCGTCGCCGACCAGCACATAGCGCGCACGCAGGCCGCGCACCAGCACGTCGTCGATGAAGGCCTGCGGCGTGAACGACGCGAAGCGGTGGTTGAACGGCACCACGATGGCCTGGTCGATGCCGCAGCGGACGAGCTCGCCGAGCTTGTCGCGCAGCGTCGAGATGCGTGCCGGCGCCAGATCGGGCTGCCCTGCGCGGGCCGCGAAGTGGTCGCGTGGGTGGGGCTCGAAGGTCAGCACGCAACTCGGCAGGCCGCGGTGCTGCGCTTCGTTGCGCAGCAGCGCGAGCATCGCCTGGTGCCCGCGGTGCACGCCGTCGAAGTTGCCGATGGTGAGCGCGCAGCCCGCTGTGCTGCCGGCGCGCTGACCGAGATGATGAAAACCGCGAAGGACGCGCATCGACGGATTATCCCGGCGCCCGATCGGCCCTGTTCGAGCGGTGTCTCACGGCGCTGCGCACAGTCCGCTCACGGGCGGGGCATCGTGCCGCCAGCTGCGCAGCAAGGACACCCGCGGCGGGTCGGCCAGGCTGAAGTCCTCCGCGCGCAGCGTGAGGTTGGGGTTGTAGGCCGGGTCGCGCTCGAGCAGGTGGCCCCAGCGCGCGCGGAACGTCGCGCGCTCGGACTCGAAGCGCGGGCGACGCGCGGCGTGGCCGTCACGCCCGCGCGTGACCGATTCGTGGTGCAGCAGCACGGCGTGCGGCGTGTAGAGGTTGCGCAGCCCCCGAGCGCGCAAGCGCAGGCAGAAGTCGACGTCGTTGAAGGCCACGGCGAAGGCCGCCGCGTCGAGCCCGCCGATGGCCTCGTAATGAGCGCGCCGCACGACCAGACAGGCGGCGCTCACCGCGCTCACGGATTGCAGCTGCAGCGCGCGGCCGAGGTGGCCGCCGTCGAACTCGCCCAGACCCTTGTGGCCGTGGCCCGCACCACCGCCCAGCCCGAGGAACACGCCGGCGTGCTGCACGCTGCGGTCGCCGTAGAGCAGCCGCGCGCCCACGGCACCCGTGTCCGGCAGGGCGGCAAGGCTGACCATCTCGCGCAGCCAGCCGCCCGCGATGACCTCGATGTCGTTGTTGAGCAAGGCGATGAACTCGCCGCTGCACTGCGCCACCGCGGCGTTGTTCAGCTCGGCGTAGTTGAACGGCCGGGCGTCGCGCAGCACGCGCACGCCCGGCGTGCCAGCGATGTCTTGCAAGTAGCGCAGGCAGGTCGGGTCGTCGGAGCCGTTGTCGACGATGACGATCTCGAAATCCGGGTAGTCGGTGAGCGAGCGGATGCTCTCGATGCAAGCGCGCAGCAGCTCGAGCTGGTTGCGCGTGGGGATGACGATGCTCACCCGCGGCGCTGGCTCGGGCAGGGCCCAGCGCACCCGCACGCCGGCAGGCGTGAGCGCCGCGCTGCCGCGCAGGCCCAGGCGCCCGAGATGGGCTGCGACGGCATCGGCGTCGGCATCGACCGCACGCGCCCCGGTCGCTCGGTGCACCAGCACGTGCGGCACGTGCACCATCGCGTCGGCCGGGAGGCCGCAGCTGGCACGCAGCGCCAGATCGTGCGGCCCGCGCACCCCGGCGGCCAGCACCGCGCTGACGCGCTCGGCTCGCCACAGCGCGGCCGGGCCGATGCAGTCGTCCGCCAGCAGCAGCTCGGGGTTCCAGTCGCACAGGAAGGCGGGTTCGCAGCGCTGGCCGTGGGCGTCCAGGCGATCGTGGTCGGCGTAAATGAGTTGCGCCGCGGGCGAGTGCACTGCCGCTTCG
>CAIVGK010000154.1 GCA_903905475.1 uncultured Burkholderiales bacterium
CCCGGCGGGCTCTCGCAAAGAGAACCAGCGCCGCAGCAAGCAAGACCGCAGCCGCAACCCCCAATTCCCCCCGGTTTCCATGCCTTATCAAGGCATCCCCACCCCCTTGGCGTTTTGATAATGGGTTGTCAGACGACGGATCGCGCACCCGTGTGATGGGTCGGTCTGCTGAACACCCCACAAGGAACCCTTCATGGCTGCTGCCCCTGCCCCCGTCGCCGAAGCTGATGCTGCGCCGAAGAAAGGCAAGAAGAAGCTGATCATCATCCTCGCTGCCGTGTTGCTGGTGGTGCTGGCCGGCGGCGGTGCGGCGGTCTTCATGATGAAGAAGAAGGCGGCGGCCGAGGCGGAAGACTCGGGCGACGAAGCGCCGGTCGAGGCACGCGCCAAGAAGGACGAGCACAAGTCGCCACCGGTGTTCGTGCCGCTTGAGCCGTTCGTGGTCAACCTGGCGGATCGTGAATCCGAGCGTTTCGCGCAGATTGGCGTCACGTTGCAGGTTGAAGACTCCAGGTTCGCCGATGAAATCAAGCTCTACATGCCTGCAGTGCGCAATGGCGTGCTGATGGTGCTGGCCCACAAGACCTCGAGGGAATTGCTCGAGCGCAGCGGCAAGGAAAAGCTGGCGGCCGAGATCATGCGCGAGGCCGTGCGTCCGATGGGCATCCACATCACCGTCGAGGAAGAAGAACCGCCGGCCGATGCCGAGGTCGCCGACGCCGGCGAGAAACCCAAGGCCAAGAAAAAAGCCCCGCCGGAGCACAACCCGGTGGTCAGCGTCAATTTCTCCAGCTTCATCATCCAGTGAGCGGGAGCCTCGCATGAGCCAGCAAATCCTGTCCCAAGACGAAGTCGATGCTTTGCTGCAAGGCATCACCGGCGAGAGCCAGAAGCTCGAAAAGGACGATCAGCCGCAAGGCGGTGTTCGCGATTACGACATTTCCAGCCAGGAACGCATCGTCCGCGGGCGCATGCCCACGATGGAAGTCATCAGCGAGCGCTTCGCCCGCAACGTGCGCATCGGGTTGTTCAACTTCATCCGCAAGAGCCCCGAGGTCTCGATCGGCAGCATCAAGGTGCAAAAGTACAGCGCTTTCCTGCGCGAGATCGTGGTGCCCACCAACTTCAACCTGGTCAGCATCAAGCCGCTGCGTGGCAACGGGCTCATCGTGTGCGACCCGACGCTGGTGTTCGCGGTGATCGACTCGCTGTTCGGCGGCGCGGGCAAGTACCACACGCGCATCGAAGGCCGCGATTTTTCGCCCACCGAGCTGCGCATCATCTTGCGGCTGGTCGAGGTGATCATTGCCGAATACAAGAAGGCGTGGATCGGCATCTATCCGATCGACATGGAGTTCGTGCGCTCGGAGATGCAGCCGCAGTTCGCCAACATCGCCACGCCCAGCGAGATCGTGGTGGCCACCTCGTTCACGCTCGAAGTCGGCGACTCGACCGGCACCATCCATTTCTGCATTCCGTATTCGACGCTCGAGCCCATTCGCGACGTGCTGTATTCGACGATGCAAGGCGACAGCACCGAGCCCGATCGCCGCTGGGTCAATCTGATGAAAGAGCAGATCCAGTCCGCCGAGGTGGAGCTGGTGGCCGAGCTGGCCACCGCGCCGGCCACGGTCGAGCAGCTGCTGTCGTTCAAGGCGGGGGATTTCATCGAGCTCGATCTGCAGCCCGAGATCCAGGCCAAGGTCTCGGGCGTGCCGGTGCTTGAGTGCCATTACGGAATTTCCAACGGGCGCTACGCGCTGAAGGTCGATCAACTGTTGTCCAGCTCATCTGCGGGCTGGTTGGGAGCAAGCCATGTCTGACGAAGCCGCACTGCAAAAGCAGTCCGAAGAAGATGCCATGGCCGCCGAGTGGGCCGCGGCGCTGTCCGAGGCCAAGCCGGGCGGCGATGACGCCATGGCGGCCGGCATGCAGACCACCGTCGATTCGGTGGCGCCGGCGAAGTTCACCAACTTCTCCAACGATGGCGCTGCGGCTGCCGGCAACGACATCAACATGATCCTGGACATCCCGGTGCAGCTCACCGTGGAACTGGGTCGCACGCGCATTCCGATCAAGCACATCTTGCAGCTGGCGCAGGGCTCGGTGGTCGAGCTCGAGACGATGGCCGGCGAGCCGATGGACGTGCTGGTCAACGGCTACCTGATCGCCCAGGGCGAGGTGGTGGTGGTCAACGACAAGTTCGGTATCCGGCTGACCGACATCGTCACGCCGAGCGAACGCATGCGTCGCCTGAGTCGCGCCGGATGAACACCGCCATGCCGATGTCGGCGCTGCTGTGGTTCGCAGCGATCGTCGTCATGATCCCGCTGGCGCTGTGGCTGCTCAAGCGCACGCCGCTGGGTGGCGCGGCCAGCGTGGGCGGCATGCGCAGCATCTCGGCCATGCCGCTGTCGAACACGCAGCGGCTGCTCACCGTCGAAGTCGGCCAGGGCGATCAACGCCGCTGGCTGGTGCTCGGCGTCACGCCGCACACCATCAACTTGCTGCACACGCTGGAACCCGCGCCCGAGGTCGTCACGCCTGCGGGTGCGACGGTCCCGGGTGCCGCAGCCTCGTTTGCGCAGATGCTGGGCCGCTTGCGGGGCCACCCGAGTGGAGACGACCGTGCACCCTGAGCGCCGCATCCGCATCCGCCGCCTGCTGCGCCACGGCGCCGCAGCGGCACTCGCCGTGGGGGTGCTCGCGGCCGCCGGCCCCGCGCTGGCCCAGGCCGCCGGCGCCAACCTGCCGCTCATCGTGGGGCAGGGTGCGCAGGGCACCAGCTACTCGGTGCCGATCCAGACGCTGCTGTTCTTCACCGCGCTGAGCTTCTTGCCGGCCGTGCTGCTGCTGATGACCGGCTTCACGCGCATCGTCATCGTGCTCAGCTTGCTGCGTCAGGCGCTGGGCACGCAGGCCGCGCCACCCAACCAGGTGATCGTGGGGCTGAGCCTGTTTCTCACCTTCTTCGTGATGAGCCCGACCATAGACCGCGTCTACAAGGACGCCTACGAGCCGTTCAGCACCAACCAGATCGCGTTCGATGAAGCGCTCAAGCGCGGCGAGGTGCCGATGCGCGAATTCATGATGAAGCAAACCCGTCAGGCCGACGTGATGCTGTTCGCGCGGCTGGCCAAGCTCGACCCGGCCATCAAGACCGCCGACGTGCCGTTCAAGGTGCTGGTGCCGGCGTTCGTGACCAGCGAACTCAAGAGCGCGTTCCAGATCGGTTTTCTGATCTTCGTGCCGTTCCTGGTGATCGACATGATCGTGGCCAGCGTGCTGATGAGCCTGGGCATGATGATGCTCAGCCCGGTGCTGGTGGCGCTGCCCTTCAAGCTCATGCTGTTCGTGCTGGCCGATGGCTGGAATTTGCTGCTCGGCTCGTTGGCCGCCAGCTTTGCCTAGGGCCGCCCGCCCATGGATTCACAACAGGTCTTCACCTTCGGGCAGCAAGCGCTGCACATGATGCTGATGCTGTCGGCGCCGCTGCTGCTCACGGTGCTGGCCGTGGGCCTGCTGGTGAGCATCTTCCAGGCGGCCACGCAGCTCAACGAGTCCACGCTGTCATTCGTGCCCAAGATCCTGGCCGCGGTGGCGGTGCTCACGATCACCGGGCCCTGGATGATCAACACGCTGGTGGAATACCTGCAGCGCATGCTGCAGGCGATTCCCTCGGTGGTGGGCTGAGACGCTCGGCCGCGACTGCGCTGAACGCGGTGCTGGCATGCTGACTTTCACCGAGGCGCAGATCTGGGCCTGGGTCAGCCCGCTGCTGTGGCCGTTCGTGCGTGTGCTGGCGCTCATGGGCGCGATGCCGGTGCTGGCGCAGCGCAGCGTGCCGATGCGGGTGAAGGTGGCGCTGTCGTTCCTGATCGCGCTGGTGTGCGCGCCGTCGCTGCCCGAGATGCCGGTGGTGGCGCTCGATTCGGCGCAGGCCATGATGCTCGTGGTGCAGCAACTGCTCATCGGCTTGTCGATTGCGTTCGCGGTGCGCATCGTCTTCGCGGCGGTCGAGTTCGCCGGCGAGATCGGTGGCTTGCAGATGGGTCTGAACTTCGCCGGCTTCTTCGATCCGGCGTCCGGCGGCCAGACCACGGCGCTCAGCCGCTTTTTCGGCATGACGATCAGCTGGCTGTTCATCGTCATCAACGGCCACTTGCTCATCATTGCGGCGGTGGTGCAAAGCTTTCATGCGTTTCCGGTCGGTCCCGAGCCGTTCGCCTTCCTGCGCGCCACGCGTCCCGAGCTGTGGGGCGCCGAGATGTTCAGCCTCGGTCTGTGGATCGCGCTGCCGCTGATCGCCATGCTGCTGTTCACCAACCTCGTGCTCGGCGTGATCGCCCGGGTGGCGCAGCAGATGAACATCTTCGCGATCGGATTCCCGATCACGCTGTCGGTGGGCATGGTCGGCGTGCTGCTGACCTTGTCGCTCATGGAGATGCCGTTCACCGCGGCTCTCGAGCGCATGCTGATGATGTTCCAGTAGCCCTCGGGCACC
>CAIVGK010000155.1 GCA_903905475.1 uncultured Burkholderiales bacterium
GCCGGGGCTTCGCACACGAAGGTCGGCGGCAAGCATCTCCAGCTTGGTCATGTCTCGCCCGACCAGCACCAGGTCAACCGGGGCGTGCGCCACCCACAGCCTTGCACACTGCTCGGCGATAGACGATGTGGCGCCAATGATGACGATGCGCTTTGTTCTGGTTTGCAAGTTCAACTCCCCATCAGGCGGCGAGACATGGCCGATGACATGCCAGGGTCGCGGTAAGCCAAAAAGTTCTTGGCGGCCGGGTAGCCCGCTTCGAAAAGGCTGCGTGGCATTCGAGCGTCTTTGGCCATGTACACGCGGCCACCGGCTTCAAGCACGATGGCGTCAAGCCGCTCGAAAAGTTTCAGCGTGCGCTCGTCGTGGTTGGGAATATCAAGCGCCAACGTGACACCCGGCTGCGGGAAGCTGAGCATCCCCACAGGTTTGCGTTCGCCAAACGTTTTCAGCACCGCCAAGAACGAACCACTCCTGGAGCGTGCCACCTCACGCAGCATTGCCTGCGTGACAGCCTTCCCATCGGCTCGCGGCACCACGCTTTGGTACTGGTAGAAGCCCTTGGGCCCATACATCCGGTTCCACTGCAGCAGGTTGTCGAGCGGGTAAAAAAACGGCCGGTAGTGGATGACGGCGCGGCGGTCCCTCAACGTCTTGACATTGAAGTACAGCGAGTTGAAGGGCCCCAGCGTCAGCCGGTTGACCAGCGACAGCGGCGGGACAAACGGCATCCTCCACTGCGCTGCTGATGGCTCGGCCCGCCCGCCAGCACTGGCGTGATTGCCCCGCATGAAAAGACCCCGGCCTCCACCGCGCGTGATGCAGTCGATCCATGACACGGTGTGCTCCCAGCCGGCTTCAGACCCATCGGCCAAGGTGAAAAACTCTTCCAGGTTGGCATAGGGGATGGTTTCGGTGTCCACCCACGGGCCTGGCACCGGCCGCAACTGAATTTCAGCCGTCAGGATGAAGCCCGTCAAGCCAAGCCCGCCGACGGTGGCGGCAAACCAGTCGGGCTGTTGCTTCGGGCCGCATTCGATCACCTCGCCATCGGTGCGCAGCAAGGTGAGCAGCCTGACGTGGTCGCCAAATGAGCCGACCACATGGTGGTTCTTGCCATGCACGTCGTTGGCAATGGCGCCGCCAACAGTGACCATTTGAGTGCCGGGCGTGACGGGCAGTATCCAGCCACGTGGAATGAACAGCTTCTGGATATCGCGCAGCAGCACGCCACCCTCGCATGCCAGGCGGCCGGTTTCCGGATCAAAACTGATGAACCGGTCGAGCCCCGTGGTCTTCCAGAGCTGGCCGCCAGGGTTGAGGCACACATCGCCATAACTGCGGCCCATGCCATGGGCCAGGCCTGGCGCGCTGCTGCGGATCACGCCGGCCACATGGCGGCGATCAGTCAATGCCGTCACCTCATGCTCTCGATCGCATAACCGGCCCCACGAAGAGACCTTCACCATGGCCAGCCCAAAGCACCAACGCCCATCACCACAACGAAAACAGCACCGGAGATCAAACTTGCCCGGTCTTTGACAGCGAACACCAGTGGGTCGTCACGCATGAGGCCTCGATGGGCCTGCATCCACATCCAACTCACCCAGAACAGCACCAGCGGCACGGCGCCCCACATCACCTGAGGTGACCTGTAGAGCTGCACCACCGCATCGCTGTTGAGATAAAGCGCCAGCACCACCACCGAGGCGCAGCTCGAGGTGATGCCGAAAGTCTGAATCAGTTGGGAGTCAGAGGTGTAGCAGCCACGACCGTGGGCCTTTTCGTTGCCGCTCGCCAGTTGGGAATGGAGCTCGGCGTAGCGCTTGACGAAGGCGAGCGACAGGAACAAGACGGGCGCCAGCGCGACGCCCATCCAGACCGGCACCTGTCCGGACGCGAAGGGGCGCTTGCGCTTTCGGGGGTGGATGCGGTCGCTGTCGAGATCGAGCAGATCGTTGGCGATGTAGACCGACGATGCGCACAGGCTGAACGCCAGAAAAGCCACCACCAACGACACCCAGGCCTCAGCCGAGAAGATCTGATGCGCTGCCAGCACCGGCACCAAGAGCAGCAGGTTCTTGAGCCACGGATGTACCCGCAAGACGCGCCGCCAGACCGTCAGGCCACGGACTGGCGCGGGGATCACAGGGTCAACGCCACAAAGCCCCTCGGCCTGCCGTGCCCAGCCCTCGGGGGCATAGACGACGATCGCACGCCGTGAGCACCGCCAGACGGCAAGATCAGCGCGTGAGTTGCCGGCGTAATCAAAACCACCCAGACCGAACCGCTGTTCGAGCGCAGCCGCCTTGTGACGCCCGGCCAGGTTAACGGAGCCATCGCTGGCCATCACCTCATCGAAGATCTGCAAGTGGTCTGCGATGGACGAGGCAACAACGTGGTCTGAGGCGGTACACAGGATCAACCTGCGGCCGTCGGCCTTTTGCTGACGCAACCAGCCCAGCAATTCCTGGTTGTATGGAAGCAATGTGGCGTCGAACTCGGTGAGGTCGGCCAACTTCCGTTTGAGCACAGCCTTGCCCTGCAACAGCCAGCCAGGAAAACGCAGCAACTCCCACGGGCTGTCGCGAAGCATCCTCAGCGCCGACTCGTGGAGCATGTCGGCGTGAATCAGGGTGCCATCCAGATCGACGAAGATGGGGTGAGTTGTCATGTAGCCAGAGGCCCAAA
This sequence comes from uncultured Burkholderiales bacterium, assembly GCA_903905475.1. GTDB lineage: Bacteria > Pseudomonadota > Gammaproteobacteria > Burkholderiales > Burkholderiaceae_C > PBB1. The sequence continues at coordinate 2,692 of CAIVGK010000155.1, forward strand.
GGGGAGCACAGCGAGCTGGGGAGGAAGGCCTGATCTTGCCCCTGGAATTCGCACCCCACAGCTGCCCTGCGAATTGTGTCCCCCGCCTGCGCAGCACCTTCGACTTTCCGCCTGCCCCCATAGCCCCAGCCAATCCCGGCCATTTTGTCAATTCATCCCCAGCACGGGCAGGCCCCCGTAGCATCCGCTTCGGTGCCTGAGCCACCCACCACAAACCCAACTGGAGATACACATGTCTTTGATCAACACCCAAATCAAGCCTTTCAAGGCCACCGCTTATCACGACGGCAAGTTCGTTGACATCACCGAACAAAACCTGATGGGCAAGTGGTCTGCCATCGTTTTCTACCCAGCCGACTTCACCTTCGTGTGCCCGACCGAGCTGGAAGACCTGGCCGACAACTACGCCCACTTCCAGAAGATCGGCGTCGAGATCTACGCCGTGTCGACCGACACCCACTTCGTGCACAAGGGCTGGGCTGACGCATCGCCTGCCATCAAGAAGGTCAAGTACCCACTGGTGGGCGACCCTACCGGCACCCTGTCGCGCAACTTCGAAGTGATGATCGAAGAAGCCGGCCTCGCACTGCGCGGCACCTTCGTGATCAACCCGGCCGGCCAGATCAAGGTTCTGGAAGTGCTGGACCTGGGCATCGGCCGTGACGCTCAAGAACTGCTGCGCAAGATCAAGGCCGCTCAGTACGTTGAGTCGCACCCAGGTGAAGTCTGCCCTGCCGCCTGGAAGGAAGGCTCCAAGAGCATGACGCCTTCGATCGACCTCGTCGGCAAGATCTGATTCACCCCTGAAAGCGCCCGCACACCCTGCGGGCTGTTGGGCCCGCCACGATCCCACAAGGTTCGCGGCGGGTTCAAGCCCTGAAGCACACCTCACCTGGGAGCATCACCATGCTTGATTCCAACCTCAAGTCACAACTCAAAAGTTACCTCGAACGGGTCACGCTGCCCTTCGAAATCGTCGCGTCGGTCGATGCCACCGAGGCCTCGCAAGAGATGCTCGGCCTGCTCAACGACGTCGTCGAGCTGTGCGACAAGATCACCCTGAAGACCGATGGAAACGATGGCCGCCGGCCGTCTTTCACCCTGAGCCGCATTGGCGAGGCGCCGCGCATTCGATTCGCCGCGACCCCGATGGGCCATGAATTCACATCCCTGGTGCTGGCACTGCTGCAAGTGGGCGGGCACCCTCCGAAGCTCGAAGCCGAACTGGCGCAACAGGTGCGCAACCTCGACGGCGACTACCGCTTCGAGGTGTTCATGTCGCTGGGCTGCCACAACTGCCCCGACGTGGTCCAGGCCCTCAACCTGATGGCGGTGCTGAACCCGCGCATCCAGTCGACCATCATCGACGGTGCCCTGTACCAGGACGAAGTGGCGCAGCGCGAGATCCTCGCCGTGCCAATGATCTTCCTGAACGGCGAGCACTTCGGCCAAGGCCGCATGGGCGTCGAGGAAATCCTCGCCAAGGTCGACACCGGTGCCGCGGCGCGCGATGCCGTCAAGCTCAGCGCCAAGGAGCCGTTCGACGTGCTGATCGTCGGCGGTGGCCCGGCCGGTGCAGCGGCCGCGGTATACGCCGCCCGCAAGGGCATACGCACTGGCGTGGTGGCTGAGCGCTTCGGCGGCCAGACGCTCGACACGCTGGGCATCGAGAACTTCATCTCGGTGCTCGAGACCGACGGCCCCAAGTTCGCGATGGCGCTTGAGCAGCACGCCAAGCAGTACGGCGTCGAGATCATGAATCTGCAGCGCGCCGAAAAGCTCATCCCGGCATCGGCCGGCAGCGACCTGGTCGAGGTGCAACTGGCCAACGGCGGCTCGCTCAAGAGCAAGACGGTGATCCTGTCGACCGGTGCGCGTTGGCGCGAAGTCAACGTGCCCGGCGAAAAGGAATACCGCAACCACGGCGTGGCGTACTGCCCGCACTGCGACGGCCCGCTGTTCAAGGGCAAGCGCGTGGCGGTGATCGGTGGCGGCAACTCGGGCGTCGAAGCGGCGATCGATCTGGCCGGCATCGTGGGCGCCGTGACGCTGATCGAATACGGCGACAAGCTGCGCGCCGACGCGGTGCTGGTCAACAAGCTCAAGAGCCTGTCCAACGTGCAGATCCACACCCAGGCGCAAACGACCGAGATCACCGGCGACGGCGCCAAGGTCAACGGCCTGACCTACACCGACCGGGCCTCGGGCGCATCGCACCACGTCGAGCTCGAAGGGGTGTTCGTGCAGATCGGCCTGGTGCCCAACTCCGAGTGGCTGCAAGGCACGCTGGAGCTGACGCGCCACGGCGAGATCGTGGTCGACTCGCGCGGTCAGACCTCGCTGCCTGGCGTGTTTGCCGCCGGCGATGTGACCACCGTGCCGTTCAAGCAGATCATCATCGCCACCGGCGACGGTGCCAAGGCAGCGCTCGGCGCGTTCGATCACCTGATCCGCGCATCGGTACCAGCGGCTGCGGCACCCAAGGTGGCTGAGGCGGCGACGGTCTGACGCCACGGCGGCTGAGGCCGCCAGACAGACAGCAAAAGGCCGGCATTGCCGGCCTTTTGCTTGGTGAAGCCGCAGGCGTCAGGGCCGAAGCCGATCGGCCTCAACCGTCAGTGGCCGACCGCGCCAACACCCCGCGCAGCGCCACCCCGGTGTGCGAGCCGCTGGCCACCACCTGTTCTGGCGTGCCGGTGGCCACCACCTGGCCGCCTTGGGTGCCGCCTTCGGGGCCGAGGTCGATGACCCAGTCGGCTTCGGCGATCACGTCCAGATCGTGCTCGATGACCAGCACGCTGTGGCCGGCGTCGACCAGGCGGTGCAACACGCGGATGAGCTTTTCGACATCGGCCATGTGCAGGCCGACCGTGGGCTCGTCGAGCACGTACAGCGTGTGCGGCGCCTTGTTGCCGCGCTTGCCGACGTCGTCGCGCACCTTGGTGAGTTCGGTCACCAGCTTCATGCGCTGCGCCTCGCCACCGCTGAGCGTGGGCGACGGCTGGCCCAGCGTGAGGTAGCCCAGGCCCATGTCTTTCAGCAACTGCAGCGGATGGCTCACCGTCGGCATGCTGGCAAAGAAGCCGACCGCCTCGTCGATCTCCATGCGCAGCACGTCGCCGATGTTCTTGCCGCGCCAGGTCACCGCCAGCGTCTCGGGGTTGAAGCGCTGGCCGCGGCACTGGTCGCACAGCACCTTCACGTCCGGCAAAAAGCTCATCTCGATGGTGCGCATGCCCTGGCCTTCGCAGCCCGGGCAGCGGCCCTCGCCGGTGTTGAAGCTGAAGCGGTTGGGCGCGTAGCCACGGGCGCGCGACTCGAGCGTGTCGGCAAACAGCTTGCGGATGGTGTCCCAAAAGCCGATGTAGGTGGCCGGGCAGCTGCGCGGCGTCTTGCCGATGGGCGTTTGATCGACTTCAAGCACGCGGTCGATGAAGCCCCAGCCGTCGATCTGCTCGCAGCCGCGCCACAGCGGCGTGCCGCCGCGCACGTTGATGAACTGCAGATTGGCGAGCAGCACGTCGCGCGCCAGCGTCGACTTGCCCGAGCCGCTGACGCCGGTGACCGCCACCAGCCGCTTGAGCGGCACGTCCACCGTCACCTGCTGCAAGTTGTGCAGCGTGGCGCCATGCACCGTCAGCCGCCGGTTCGACTCGCCCTCGCGCGGCGCGGCCGGGTCGGCCACCGTCATCAGGCGGCGGGACTGCAAGGGGTGGATCAGCGGATGAGCCAGCAGCCGGCCGGTCTGCGACTCGGGGTTGGCGGCCAGATCGGCCACCGAGCCCTGGGCCACCAGCCGCCCGCCGCGCTGGCCGGCACCCGGGCCGATATCGATCAGGTGATCGGCGCGGCGGATGGTGTCTTCGTCGTGCTCGACCACCACCAGCGTGTTGCCCTTGTCGCTGAGCGTCTTCAGCGCCTTGAGCAAGATCTGGTTGTCGCGCGGGTGCAAGCCGATGGTCGGCTCGTCGAGCACGTAGCAAACGCCTTGCAGGTTGCTGCCCAACTGCGCGGCCAGCCGGATGCGCTGCGCCTCGCCGCCGCTCAGCGTGGGCGCCGCGCGGTCGAGCGTGAGGTAGCCCAGACCCACTTCTTGCAGAAACTCGAGCCGCCCGCCGATCTCGGTGATCACGTCGCGGGCGATCTCGGCGTCGCGGCCGACCAGCGCGAGCGCGCCCACCCAGCGGTGCGCGTCGGCCACCGACCACTGCGCGATGCCGGCGATCGAATGGCCCTCGAAGGTGACGCGCCGCGACGCCGGGTTGAGCCGCGCGCCACCGCAGTCGGGACACGGCTCGTCGACCAGCCCTTCGGCCTCGCTTTCCTCGGACGGGAAGCTCTGTTCCTGGCCGCGGTTGTCGTCGTCGCGCACCGAGTCGTCGTAGACCTTGCGCTGCTCGCGCGTGAGCGCCAGCCCGGTGCCCACGCAGGTGCGGCACCAGCCGTGCTTGCTGTTGTAGCTGAACATGCGCGGGTCGAGCTCGGGGTAGCTGGTGGCGCACACCGGGCAGGCGCGCTCGGTGGAAAACACGGTGATGCGTCCGATGCCCCCGCCCTTGCCCAGCGGCGCGTCGGTGCCCGTGGCGGCGCTCGTGTGGGCGTCGCGGCGCATCGCCTCGGCCAGACCGTCCATGCCCGTCAGCAGGTGCATCACGCCCTTGCCGACGTCCAGCGCTTCGGCCAGCGCGGCGCGCAGCGCGGCTTCGTTGTCGGCGCTCACGACCAGATCGGCCACCGGCAGCTCGAGCGTGTGTTCCTTGAAGCGGTCCAGCCGCGGCCACGGGTCGACCGGCACGAACTCGCCATCGACGCGCAGGTGCGTGTGACCGCGCGCCTTGGCCCATTTGGCGAGGTCGGTGTACACGCCCTTGCGCGCCACCACCAGCGGCGCGAGCAGCCCGACGTGCTGGCCGCGGTGCTCGCGCAGCAGCTGCGCGGCGATGCTCTCGGCCGACTGCGGGCGCACCGCGGCGCCGTCCTTCACGCAGTGCTGGATGCCCAGCTTGACGTAGAGCAGCCGCAGGAAATGCCACACCTCGGTGGTGGTGGCCACCGTGCTCTTGCGCCCGCCGCGGCTCAGGCGCTGCTCGATCGCCACCGTGGGCGGGATGCCATAGACCGCATCGACCTCGGGCCGGCCGGCCGGCTGCACGATGCTGCGCGCGTAGGCGTTGAGGCTCTCCAGGTAGCGGCGCTGGCCTTCGTTGAACAGGATGTCAAACGCCAGCGTGCTCTTGCCCGAACCCGACACGCCGGTGACCACGGTGAACTTTCCGCGCGGGATGTTCACGTCGAGCGACTTCAGGTTGTGCTCGCGCGCGTTGACGATGCGGATGAACTCGTCGGCCGCCACCCGCTCGGCGCGTGCGGCGCGCAGCAGCGACTGCAGCGGAACGCCTTCTTCGACCGCGCACACGCCCAGGCCCATGGCGCGGTCGTAGTCGGCCAGCGCGCGGCCGGTGTGCGAGGTGGGGTGCTGCTTCACGTCGGCCGGCGTGCCGCTGCACACCACCAAACCACCGCCCTCGCCGCCTTCGGGGCCGAGGTCGATCAGCCAGTCGGACGCGCCGATCACATCGAGGTTGTGCTCGATGACGCTCAGCGAATGGCCGGCGTCGAGCAGCTTGCGAAACGAGCGCATCAGCTTGGCGATGTCGTCGAAGTGCAGCCCGGTGGTCGGCTCGTCGAACATGAACAGCGTGCCCTTGCGCGCCACCGCCTGGCGGCTCGCCGTCGACTTGTTCGCCGACTCGGCCAGAAAGCCCGCCAGCTTGAGCCGCTGCGCCTCGCCGCCGCTGAGCGTGGGCACCGGCTGGCCGAGCTTCACGTATTCGAGCCCGACGTCGACGATGGGCTGCAGCACGCGCAGCACCTCGCGGTCGCCGGCAAAGCGCTGCACCGCCTCGCTCACGGTGAGCTCGAGCACATCGGCCACCGACAGCTCGCCGGCCA
>CAIVGK010000156.1 GCA_903905475.1 uncultured Burkholderiales bacterium
GTAGACGTGATCGCCGATGTCCAGCCGCTCGCGCGCGACGATCTGGCTGTGGTTGCTCACGCGGGTGTGCGGCAGGTAGACGCCGTCGCTGCGCACGTAGCCCCACACCGTGCGCGCACCCGACAGCCGCGACAGCACCGTCTTCAGCGGCTGCCAGGCACGGCGAAACATCGATGCGGAACTCGTCATGGCGTCAGGTCGGATGGGTGGATGCGTACGGCTCAGGCTCAGGCAGCGGCCAGTGCGCCAGCGACCAGAAGTAGAACCCGAAATACGGCAGCATCGCCGCCGACACCGCCCAGGCCGCGCCTTGCAGGCCGCCGAAGTGCAGCCCGACGGCCACCGCGGCCAGAAACACCCCCTGGCCGACCAGCGCCAGGCGCAGCGCCCAGCCCTGCGCCTGCCACGCCAGCGTCACCACCGCCAGCGGCGAGGCCACGAAGTGCACGCCGATGTAAGGCGCCAGCGCGCGCGCCAGCTCGCCGGCCTCGCGCCAGGGTTCGCCGAACAGCGCCGCGAACAGCGCCGGGCCGAACACCATCAGCACCAGTGTCAGCGGCAAGGCCAGCGCCAGCAGCACCGCCATCACCTGGCGCACCGATTGGCGCGCCGCGGCGCGGTCGGTGGTGGCGAGCTTCGGGTACAGCACCTGCGACACCGCGCCGCCCACCAGCGTGGAAGGTGCTTTCAGGCAGCGCATGGCCAGCCCCCAGAACCCGACGGCCGCATCGCCCGACCACCAGGTCAGCAGCAGCACGCACAGCGTGTCCTGCAGCGCGCCATTGAAGGCATGCGGTGCGTTGAGCAGCGGAAAGCTGCGGTGCTCGCGCGCGGCGGCCAGCCACTCGGCGCGCGGCAAGCGCCACAGCGAGCGCCAGCCACCCTCGGGCGCCGGCCGGTGCAGCAGCGCCAGCGTGGCCAGGTTGGCGAGCACCGGCGCGGCGATCAGGCCGTGTCCGCCCAGCGCGGCCGCCGGCCCGCTCAGCCCGGCGCCGGCTTGCGCCAGTGCCGCGCCGCCGTACTGCACGACACGCGCGCCCGACAACGCACCAAAGCGCTGAGCGCGCGTGGCCCACAGCGTCAGGCACTGCACCGCGCCCGCACTGGCCACCACCGCGGGCAGCCACAACCAGCCTGACGCCGGGCTGCTGCGGCTCAACCACCAGGCGACCGGCACGCTCAGCAAGCTCACCAGCAACAGCACGCGCAAGCACAGGGCCAGCAGCGCGCGGGCCCGCTGCGCATCGGGCTCCAGCGGCAGCGCGTATTCGTAGCGCGCGCAGGCCACCACGCCGAGGTTGGCGGCCACCGCCGCCAGCAAGGTGAACTGGCCGAATTGATCGGGGGTGTAAAGCCGTGTGAGCAGCGGCGCCAGTGCCAGCGGCAGGGCCTGCGCGAGAGCGCCACCGGCCACCAGCGTGAGCGTGGACTTGAGCAGCCCGTGCATCAGGCGAGGCGCGGGTGAACTGGGAGACCCCCCACAAGCGCGGTGCGTCCGGGGCGTGCGACACCGAACCGCCAGCCGCTGCGGCCACCGCGGGCAGCATCGTCGATGACCGCCGTCGGGTGAATCAGCATGGCGCCGATTCTAGGCACGGCACTCTGGGGGGCGGCACCTAGAATCCGGCACGCCTCAGACCCGCCTGCCATGACCGACGCCCACGCCCCGAACCCTGCTGACCTCACCGCTCCCGCGGTCGACGAGAACCAGCTCATCACCGAACGCCGCGAGAAGCTCGCTGCGATTCGCCAGCAAGGCATCGCGTTTCCCAACGACTTCAAGCCCGCGCACCGTGCGGCCGAACTCGTGCAGCGGCATGGCCAACGCACGAACGAAGAGCTCGAGCCGCTGGGCCTGGCCGTCAGCGTGGCCGGGCGCATGATGCTCAAGCGGGTGATGGGCAAGGCGAGCTTTTGCACGCTGCAAGACGGCTCGCTGGGCGCCACCGGCGGGCGCATCCAGCTGTTCATCACCAAGGACGGCATCGGCGAGACCGGCTACGAGTCGTTCAAGCACCTCGATCTGGGCGACATCCTCGGCGCCGAAGGCACGCTGTTCAAGACCAAGACCGGCGAGCTGTCGGTGCGCGTGTCGAACCTGCGGCTTTTGACCAAGAGCTTGCGTCCGCTGCCCGACAAGTTCCACGGCATGAGCGACCAGGAGCAGAAGTACCGCCAGCGCTACGTCGACCTGATCACCGACGCCGAGGCGCGCACGCGCTTCGTGGCACGCAGCAAGGCGCTGGCGTCCATTCGCCAGTTCATGGTCGACAACGACTTCATGGAAGTCGAAACGCCCATGCTGCACCCGATCCCCGGCGGCGCCAACGCCAAGCCTTTCGTCACGCACCACAACGCGCTTGACCAGGAGATGTTCCTGCGCATCGCGCCCGAGCTGTACCTGAAGCGGCTGATCGTCGGCGGCTTCGAGCGGGTGTTCGAGATCAACCGCAGCTTTCGCAACGAAGGCATCAGCGTTCGGCACAACCCCGAATTCACGATGATGGAGTTCTATGCCGCGTACTGGAACCACCACGACCTGATGGACTACACCGAGCAGGTGTTGCGCCACGCGGCACGCGGTGCCACCGGCTCGGCCACGCTCCACTACGCCGGCAAGACGGTGGATCTGGAGCCGCCGTTCACGCGCATGACGGTGCGCGATTCGCTCGTCGCCCATGCCGGCCTGACGGCCACCGAGGCCGACGACGCACACGTGCTGCACGCCAAGCTGAAGTCGCAAGGCGTTGAGCCACCCGCCCACTGGAAGCTGCCCGAACTGCAGTTCGGATTGTTCGAGGCGGTGGTCGAGTCCCAGCTGTGGGCGCCGACCTTCATCATTGATTACCCGGTGGAGGTGAGCCCGCTGGCGCGCGCGTCCGACAGCAACCCGGCCATCACCGAGCGCTTCGAGCTGTTCATCACCGGGCGCGAATACGCCAACGGCTTCAGCGAGCTCAACGACGCCGAAGACCAGGCCGCGCGCTTCCATGCCCAGGCGGCCAACAAGGACGCCGGCGACGAAGAGGCGATGTTCTACGACGCCGATTTCATCCGTGCGCTCGAGTACGGCATGCCACCGACCGGCGGCTGCGGCATCGGCCTGGACCGCTTGATGATGCTGATCACCGACAGCCCGAGCATCCGCGACGTGATCCTGTTCCCGTCGCTGCGCAAGGAGGGCTGAGGCCCTGTCTTTCACGAGCTCTGGCACCCCCCGCATGAAAACCATCATCGATTTCTTCAGGCCGCTGCTGCTGTCCCTCGCACTGATCGCGCTGGTGGGTGCAGGCCTGCTCGCCCTTGATGAGACCGGACGCCGGTCGGCCCCGGGGATGCCACGGGTCGCGGTCGTGCAGCACGTCTCGCAGGCGGTCATGGATGACGCGATCCGCGGCTATGTCGAGGGGATGGCCAGCCAGGGTTTTGTGGACGGCAAGTCCGTGAGCCTGAAGTTCTACAACGCCCAGGGCGATCTGCCCACCGCCAACGACATCGCCAGACAGGTCACCCATGGCTCGTTCGATCTGGTGCTGACCGCCAGCACCGTGACGTTGCAGTCCGTGGCCAACGTCAACAAGCAAAGCCGTGTCAGGCATGTGTTCGGCACGGTGTCGAACGCGGCCTCGTCGGGCGTGGGCGTGAGCGCCACCGACCCGCTGGATCACCCGGCCTACATGACGGGCATCAGCACCTTCTTCCCGGTGGGCGAGGCCTTGCGGCTCGCCCGGCAGATGAACCCCGGGCTGCGCCGAGTCGGCCTGGTCTGGCACAGCGCCGAGATCAATTCGCAGCTCTACACCGCGGATGCACGCAAGACCTGCCAGGAACTGGGCATCGAATTGCTCGAAGCCGATGCCGAGAACTCGTCGGCCGTGGGCCAGGCCGCCAAGTCGCTGGTGTCGCGCGGCGTCGATGCGTTCCTGATCACGGGAGATCAGGTGGTGCTGGTGGCGGTGGAAACCATGGTGTCGGTGGCCCGGGCCGATCGCATCCCGGTGTTCACCATCATCCCGCCCAATGTCCGCAAGGGCACGCTGTTCGATCTGGGGGCCAATTATTCCGAGGTGGGCCATGACGTCGGCGTGCTGGCCGGCAAAGTGCTCGCCGGTGCCGACATCGCCAAGATCCCGGTGTCCAACCATGTGCCCAAGACGCTGTCCATCAACCTCAACGCCTTGAAGGGGCTGCGCGGCAGCTGGCAGGTACCGCCGGACCTGCTGGCGCAGGCCGACCGCTGGATCGACGAGGCGGGCGAACACCGCAAGGGCGGGCCGCTCTCCGCGACCGCACCCGCGGCCAGTGCGGCGGCCTCGACGGCCATGCGTTGAATCCCGGACCCTCACACATCATGGACATCACCTCGGAACAACTCGGCGAACGCACGATCGTGCGGCTGTCAGGCCGGCTCGACGGGCGCTGGGCCGACCACCTCAGCCACGAGCTGGACTCGCGGCTGCGCATCGGCCAGCACCACCTCACGCTGGACCTGTCCGAAACCGTCTTCCTCAGCTCGGTGGGCATCCGGGTGCTGATGAACTTCTACAAGAAGTTCAAGGCCCTGGAGGGCAGCCTGGCGATCCAGAATCCGTCGGCGCAGGTGGGCGAGATCCTGCAACTGGCCGGCCTGCTGAAATTTTTCACCCCGGCGGCGACGGCGCCGTCCGCCACGACGCGGACTTTGAGTGCCAGCCGGCAGCATGCCAGTGCAACGACGCGCTTCGAGGTCTTCGATCTGGGCGGCGACGGCATGGCGTGCCGCACCCAGGGTGACCCGGCTCGGCTCGACGGCTGCCGATTCACGGCCGACGATTGCCAGCGCCTGAGCCTGCCGGCGTCGACGCTGGCGCTCGGCCTGGGCGCGCTGGGCGGCACGTTCGACGATTGCCGCAACGATTTCGGCGAATTCCTGGCACTCGGCGGGTCGGCCGTGTGCCTGCCCGGCAATGGCTCGACCCAGTGCGACTTTCTGGTGGCCGAGGGCGGCTACGTGCCCGAGATCCAGTCGCTGTACAGCCTGGCTTGCGAGGGTCAATTCGGCCACCTGGTGCGCTTTGAGGCGATCGATGCGCAGCACCCCACCGGGCTCACCGAGCTGACGCAAGCCGCGCTGGCGCTGGTGGATGCGCCGTCCGTGTGCATCGCCATCGCGGCCGAATCGGGCGGTTTGATCGGCGCGGCGCTGCGGCGCTCTCCCGCTGCGGAGGCCCAGGCCGATGCGCCCTGGGGGTTCCCGGCGATGCGCCGGTGGCTGTCGTTCTCGACCGAACGGCTTGATGCCGGCTCGATGGTGATCGCTGCCGGTGTGATCGCCCGCGAGAACGGCTGTCCCGAGGCGCTCGTGCCCTTCGTCCGCCCCGTGGGTGTGGCTGGCAGTCCGCTCGGGCATGTGCACGGAGCACCCTTCCGTTTCAAGCCGCTGCCGCAAGGGCTGATCGACCTTCAGCGCACCATCAAGCCATTCATCGATGCCGAATCGGCGCACGGCGTGCTGCACCTGCTGTGCGATGACCGCGACCCCGATCAGCCCGAGGAAAGCCGCTTCCTCAGAGGCGCCATGTGGGTCGCGCCACTCACCTTCGGAGCTGAAAAACCATGAGCCTGCTGCTGGGTGCCCTGACGATCGGTCTGCTGCTCTCGCTGCTGGGGCTGAGCGTGTTCATCAGTTTCCGGGTGTTCAACTTTCCCGACCTGACCTGCGAGGGCAGTTTCACCCTCGGTGCCGCGGTGACGGCGGTGCTCATCCTCGGAGGCAGCAACCCGCTGACGGCCACGCTGGCCGCGGTGCTGGCGGGCGGCGTGGCCGGAGCGGTCACCGGCATCGCCCACACCCGCTTCAAGATCAACGACCTGCTGTCGGGCATCCTGGTCATGACGGCGCTCTATTCGGTCAACCTGCGCGTGATGGGCGGCAGCAACCTGTCGCTGTCGAATTCGCCCACCTTCGCCTCCGAGGCCTCGCAGTTGGGCCAGGTCCTGTGGAAGGGCGCCGAGTTCTGGCCCGTGTTCGGCTGGAACGTTCCCGTGCACGACCTGTCCATCCTGCTGGCCACCGTGTGCATGGTGGGGCTGGTGGTCGCGCTGTTGCTGGCGTTTTTCGGCACCCATGTGGGTCTGGCCATGCGCGCCACGGGCGACAACAGCCAGATGATCCGCGCGCTCGGCGTCAACGACGGCACGGCCAAGACGCTGGGGCTGGCGCTGTCCAACGCGGTGGCCGCTCTGTCGGGTGCGCTGTTGGCGCAGAACCAGGGCTTTGCCGATGTGCAGATGGGCATCGGCATGCTGGTCACCGGCCTGGCCAGCGTGATCCTCGGCGAGGCGCTCACCGGCTCGCGACGCTTGAGCCATTTCATCATCGGCGCCATCCTGGGCTCGGTGCTGTTTCGCATGCTGGTGGCGGTGGCGCTGCGCATGGGGCTCGAGCCCAACGACCTGAAGTTGATCACCGCGGCCTTCGTGCTGCTCGCGCTGGTGTCACCCGCGCTGATCGCCAAGCTGCGCCGGCAACGCGCGACGGGGACGAGCCATGCTTGAGCTGCGCGACATCCGCAAGACCTTCAACGCGGGCACCGTCAACGAGGTCCGCTCGCTGCAAGGCGTGAGCCTCACGCTCGAAGAAGGCTCGTTCCTGATCGTGCTGGGCACCAACGGCTCGGGCAAGTCGACGCTGCTCAATGCGGTGGCCGGCGGCTTTGAGCTCGACGCCGGTTCGATCTCGATCGACGGCCACGACGTGACTCGCTGGGCCGAGCACCAGCGCGCGCGCTATATCGGGCGGGTGTTCCAGAACCCGTTCAGCGGCACCGCGCCCAACCTGTCGATCGCCGAGAACCTGGCGCTGGCGGCACGGCGCGGTCAATCGCGCGGCCTGGGCTGGGCGCTGGGCAACGATCAACTCAACGCGCTGGGCGACGTGGTGCGCAGCCTGAACATGGGGCTCGAGAGCCGGCTCGACAACATGATCGGCAGCCTGTCGGGCGGCCAGCGCCAGGCGCTCACGCTGCTGATGGCCACGATGCTCAAGCCCAAGTTGCTGCTGCTCGACGAGCACACCGCCGCGCTCGACCCGAAGAGCGCCGATCAGGTCATCCGCATCACCGAACGGGTGGTCCAGCGCGACAGCCTGACCACGCTGATGGTCACGCACTCGATGGCGCAGGCGGTGTCGCTGGGCGACCGGCTGATCATGATGCACCGCGGCGAGGTGATCGAAGACCTGCGCGGCGCCGAAAAGCGCCGCCTGCGCCCCGAAGACCTGCTGGCGCGTTTCGAGGAAGTCCGCCGCGCCGACCGGCTCGACGAATCGGCGGCCGAGCTGCTCAGAAAACGCTACGTCTGACGCGGCCTCACGCCCCCCAGCGCGGGGCGTGAGCCGGGGCTAATTCGCCAGCTGCGGCTTGCGCGCGATCATCAAGTCGAGGTAGGTGTCCTCGTCCTGGCGGATGCGAATGCGCACCGGCAGGTAGCGCAAGCTGGGAGCGAACCACACCTCGGCGGTCAGGTCGTCGCCCTTGCGCGCTTCGCGGCGCGGCTGCAATCGCACGGCGTCGAGTTCGCCAAACGGGGTGTAGATCGTCTCGGCCTCGCGCACGTCATAGATCCACAGGCTTTGCCGACGCGGCAGACCCAGCGCGAGCTCGAAGGTGCGCCCGGGCTGGAGCAACGCCGGCTGGCGGCTGAACAGGTAGCTCATCTGCACGAACTGGCTGGCGCTGTCTTGCACGCCCGGCATGCGCGCGACGCGATCGCCGTTGTTGAGCACCACCTCGTCGGGCTCGAAGCCCATGCGGGCACGCCGGTGGTCGCGAAACGCCACCTTGCTGTCCTCGTCGTAGCGCTCGGGGGACAGGCCAGCCTCGGTGAGCCGGCCTTCGCTGCTCATGCGGCGCGAATACACCGGCGCGAACGACGGGCCGATGGTCACGTCGAGGTGCACCTGGTAACGCGCGCCCTGGCGCACCCATTCGACCTTGGCGTCGCCGTGCACTTCGCCGCGGTAGTTGCCGGTGAGCTCGTAGGTGATGCGGGTGGACGCCGGCCAGGCAAACGGCTCGGCGCTGGCCGCCGGTGCGACGGGCGAAGGCGCCGCACTCGTCGACAGGTCGGCGAGCACCTGGGGTGTCGGCGGCTCGACGGCAAGCGGCGCGGCCAGCGGCTCGGGCACGGCCGCTGGCAGCGGCTCGACGGCTGGCGCGGCGTCCTGCGGCGGCTCGGGCGCGCGCGGAGGTTTCCTGGGCGATGAAGCGGCCGGCTCCACCGGCGCGGGCGCCAGCGGTGCCGCTGGCAGCGGCGCCACCACCGGCGGAGCGAGGGCAGCCACCTCGGGCGGCGCGCTGATGTCCATGTCGCGCGCGAAGGTGACTTCCATGCGCGGCGGCATCGCGGCGTTGACGCCGAAATCGATCATGCCCTGGCCGATCTCGCGCATCACCCACAGGTGCAAGCCGATGACGGCCACCACCATCGCGAGGCGCACGCGCGCATGCCCGCGACCCGTCGGCATCACCGGGGGCACGGGCGATCCAGCGTTCAACCGTCGATCCATGCCCGGCGCAAGGCCAGCGCGGCGCGCGACGCCTTCGCATCGGCGTGCAGCGTGACGCTGCCGCTCGCCTCGCCCGCGGCAGGCCGCTCGAGCGTGAGCGTGAGCAGCCGCTGATCGCGCGCGACCAGCAAGCTGGCCGTGTGGCCCGGGGCCAGCAGCCGCTGCGCCTCGTCGAGCCGGCGCAGCCGCCAGCCGTCGAGCGCCAGCACCTCGTCGCCCGGCGACAGCCCGGCACGTTCGCCCGCGCCGCCACGCAGCACATGGCTGACCTTGATGCCGGTGAGCGCGCTCTCGTTGACACGAATGGCCAGCTGCTGCACCAGCGTGGCGCTCTGCGCTTGCCACTGCACGCCGAAAGGCTGCAGCAACTCGGCCAGCGGCAGCTCGCCGGTGCCGTGCACCCAGGCGTCGAACTGCTGCGCCAGCGCATCGGCAGCGGTGGGCCCGGCGACCTCGCGCAGCACCGCCACGATGTCGGCCTCGCGGATCGACCCGCCGGCGCTGCGCGCCCACAGACCGCGCATCACGTCATCGAGCGAGACCCGGCGGCGCGGCGCGGCCGCGCGCAGGCTGAGGTCGAGCGCCAGCGCCAGCAGCGAGCCCTTGGTGTAGTAGCTGACGGTGGCGTTGGGCGAGTTCTCGTCGGCGCGGTAGTACTTGACCCAGGCGTCGAAGCTCGCCTGCGCCAGGCTTTGCACGCGACGGCCCGGCGCGCCAAGCACATGGCCCAGCGTCTTGCTCACTGCCTTGAGGTAGCGCGGCGCGTCGATCAGCCCGGCGCGCAAGAGCAGCAAGTCGTCGTAGTAGGAGGTGAAGCCCTCGAAGAACCACAGCAGCTCGGTGTAGTTCTCGCGCGTGTAGTCGTAGCGCTCGAACTCGTGCGGGCGCAGCCGCTTGACGCTCCAGCTGTGGAAGTACTCGTGGCTGATCAACCCGAGCAGCGTGACGTAGCCGTCGGTGAGCGGCTCGCTCGCGGCCCCGGCCAGCGCACGGCGCGGCAGGTCGCGGCGCGCGGCGATCAGCGCCGTGCTGGCGCGGTGCTCGAGCCCGCCGTAGCCGTCTTCCACCGCGTTGAGCAAGAACACATAGCGCTTGAACGGCAGCTCGCGGCGCGCCGGCGTCTGGCCGTGCCAGAAGCTGATGGCGGCTACGCAGATGCGCTGGGCATCGGCCAGCAAGCGCGCGCCGTCGAAGTCGGGCAGCGCACCGGCCACGACCACCTCGTGCGGCACGCCTTGGGCGCTGAAGCTGCCGCGCCAGAACGCGCCCAGCTCGAACGGGTGGTCGACGAGTTCGTCGTAGTTCGCCGATTCGTAAGCACCCTCGGCGACCTCGGGCATCGCCGTGGCGACCTGCCAGCCCGGCGGCAGCGAGCGCAGCTCGATGCGCTGCGGCTCGGTCTCGCGTCCTTCGACGCGCAGGCACACGCTGGTGCCATTGAAAAAGCCGCGCTGCGCATCGACGAACGCCGCACGCACCGAGTTGTCAAAGGCGTGGACGAGATAGCTCACCACCAGCGCGCCACGGCCCGCACATTCGGCCTGCCAGGTAGCCTTGTCGATCTGCGTGAGCGGCACGGCGCGGCGGCCCTGGCGGGCTGCGAGGCCGCTCAGGTGGCGTGCGAACTCGCGCACCAGGTAGCTGCCCGGAATCCACACCGGCAGGCTCAACCGCTGCCGCGCCGCGGGCTGGGGCACGGTGAGCGTCACGCGCAACAGGTGCGCGTGAACCTGATCGAAATCGATGCGGTAGGAAATCATGGCGTGCAAAACCCCACAGGAAGCCGCGCCGCGGCGTTGGATGCGCGTCTCAGCTGCCCGCAGCGCCGATGAAGCAGCTCAGGCTGGCCACCGCGGTCAGTCGAAAGCGCAGGGTCAACCAGCCGGCCGCACCGTGCAGCGGATACACGCGCCGATCGACCAAATAGCAAACCACCAGCATCACGCCCAGCACCACCAGCCCGGCATA
>CAIVGK010000157.1 GCA_903905475.1 uncultured Burkholderiales bacterium
AGGTGGTGGTTGACCGGCGCATCGTCGACAAGGCCGCGCGCGAGGTGTTCGATGCCCAGGAGCTCAGCGCTCTGATGGCCGGGGCGTCGCGGCGCCAGTCGCTGTGGATCGCGCTGGCGGGCGGCCTCGCGATCGGTCTGGCGCTCGGCGCGGCGGCGTTTGCGAGCCGGCCGTGGCTGACGGAACGCTGGCGCGGCAGCACCGCTGCGGCGGCAGCCCCGGCTGCCTTGCCGGCGCCCCTGGCGGCATCGACCGCGCTGGCCGTCAGCACGGCTGCCCCCCTGGCGAGCGCTCCGGCCGCCGCCTCCGCATCGGCCCGCACAGGCCGGGTTCACTGAGCTGCCGACCATGTCTTACATCCTTGATGCGCTCAAGCGCGCTGAATCCGAACGCAGCCGCGGCGAGATCCCCGGCCTGCACGCGCAGCCGCTGGGCCTGACGCCGGGCGCCGCCGGCCCAGCGGCCAACGGCTCGGTGATCCTGGCGGCGCTGGCGGCCGGGGTCGTCGTCCTGGGTCTGGCCTGGTGGTGGCTGTCGGACGATGCGCCTGCGCCGCCCGTGTCCGCCGTGCCGCAGCTCGCACCGGTGGCCGCCGTGCCGGCGCCTGCCGCACCGGTGCCCGCGGCGATCACGCCGGCACCTGCGTTGAACCCCACGCCGCCGGCCCTCACGGTCGAGGTGGTGCCGCCGGTGGTTGCCGCCGCACCGTCCGCTGCGCGAGCCGCGCAAAAACCGCTCGCCAAGCCGCTGCCCAAGCCGGCCGCGAACACGGCGCCTCGGCGTCAGGCGGCCCCGACGGCCAGTGCGCCGTTCGTCGGCGGGGGCGCCGCGCGGCCCGCGGCGGACACCGAGTCGCGCATCCTGGCGCTCAGCGAGTTGCCGATCGATGTGCGTGGCGCCTTGCCACCCTTGGTGGTGGGCGGTGCCAGCCACTCCGAGCACGCTGCCAGCCGCATGCTGATCCTCAACGGTCAGCTCTATCACGAGGGCGATCGGCTCACGGCCGAACTCACGCTGCAGCAGATCCAGTTGCGCTCGGCGGTGCTGAGCTTTCGCGGCTACCGGTTCAGCATCAGCTACTGAGTCACGCGCGGCCGCCCCTGGACGACCGCACGTGGGGTGTCACAGCAGGCTGACCAGTCCCTTGCCTGCAGCTTTTCGGGTGCACCAGCGTGGCGCACGTCTGGGGATGACCCCGCCGCGGGTGTGGCGCCGAGGTCCGTGGGCTCACACCGCCACGGGCGCCTTGATGGCCGGGTGCGGGTCGTAGCCGAGCACCTCGAAGTCATCGAACTCGTAGTCGTTGATCGATGCCGCTCGGCGCTTGATGTGCAGCGTGGGCGCGCTGCGCGGCTCGCGCGCGAGCTGCAGCTCGACCTGCTCGGCGTGGTTGCTGTAGAGGTGGCAGTCGCCGCCGGTCCAGATGAAGTCGCCCACTTGCAAATCGCATTGCTGCGCCACCATGTGCGTGAGCAGCGCGTAGCTCGCGATGTTGAACGGCACGCCCAGAAAGATGTCGGCGCTGCGCTGGTACAGCTGGCAGCTCAGGCGGCCCGGCTCGCCGGCCACCGTTGATGGCGCCACATAGAACTGGAAGAACGCGTGACACGGCATCAGCGCCATGGCGTCGAGGTCGGCCACGTTCCACGCGCTCACGATGATGCGGCGCGAGTCGGGGTTGGTCTTGAGCGTGTGGATGACCTGGGCGATCTGGTCGATGTGGCCACCGTTTGGCGTCGGCCAGCTGCGCCACTGCACGCCGTAGACCGGCCCGAGGTCGCCGTCCGCGCGCGCCCATTCGTTCCAGATCGACACGCCGCGCTCTTGCAGCCAGCGCGCATTGCCGTCGCCGCGCAGGAACCACAGCAGCTCGAGGATCACCGATTTGAGGTGCACCTTCTTGGTGGTGATGAGCGGAAAGCCCGCGCTCAGATCGAAGCGCATCTGGTGGCCGAACACGCTTTTCGTGCCGGTGCCGGTGCGGTCGGCCTTGAACACGCCGTGGTCGCGCACGTGGCGCATCAGGTCTTCGTAGGGGGTTTGCATGGGGATGGAGGTCAACGGATCAGAACGATCCAAACAAGGTGTCGAGCGCTTCTTGCACGACGAGTCGCGACTCGCGCAGGCTGCCCACCGCGCGGCGAAGCTCGCTGGTCGGAACGGCGCCCAGCGCCGCGGTGTCGAGCACCACGCTGTCATCGCCGACGCTGAGCAGCGGATTGAGCAAGCGCGCCTGTGGGCCGAAGACGCACTCGCGGCGCAGCGGGATCACCACGCGCGTGGTCAGCGCATCGATGTGATCGTTTTGCACATCGACGAAGTACGGCGTGTGCTTGCGTTCTGCCGCCACCGGGTTGGCGTACACGTCGAATCGAGCCATGGGCGGGATCTCAGCGGTCCTGCATGAACGTGCGGTACTTCGCCAGCGGCAGCCCCTCGCGCTCGATGCGCGCGTTGTAGTGCGCGATCGCCTCGGCGTTGTCGACGCTCCAGCGCTCGAAGTAGCGCTTGCGCACCTCGTCGGCGAGCAGCGTGTCAACGGTTTGCGAGATGTTCATGCCCAGCTCGCGGGCCAGCTCGAGCACCTTGGCGTTCAGGCTGAGGTTGGTGGGTCGCTTGGGGGAGTCGTCAAATCGGAGCATGGTTCGCCTCCATTGAATGTGCGCATGAATTATGCGTTTTCAGTTACGCATCGAACTGCAGTTGGGCCAGCCGCGCATACAGCCCGCCGGCCGCGCTCAAGGAGGCGTGGGTGCCGACCTCGACGATGCGCCCCTCGTCCATCACCACGATGCGGTCGGCGCGCTGCACGGTGGACAGCCGGTGCGCGATGACCAGCGTGGTGCGGTCCTTCATGGCCGACTCGAGCGCGGCTTGCACCATGCGCTCGCTTTCGGCATCGAGCGCGCTGGTGGCTTCGTCGAGCAGCAGCAGCGGCGGGTTCTTGAGCATCGCCCGCGCGATGCTGATGCGCTGGCGCTGGCCGCCCGACAGCCGCAGGCCGCGCTCGCCGAGGAAGGTCTGGTAGCCATCAGGCAGCGCGCAGATGAAGTCGTGCGCGAAGGCCGCCTGGGCCGCGGCGATCACCTCGGCATCGCTGGCCTCGGGGCGGCCGTAGCGGATGTTGGCCATCGCGTCGGCCGAGAAGATCACGCTGTCTTGCGGCACGATGCCGATGCGAGCGCGCAGCGCCTCGAGCGCCAGGTCGCGCACCGCGATGCCGTCGATGCGCACGGTGCCTTCGCTCACGTCGTAAAAGCGCAGCAGCAGCTGGAACACGGTGCTCTTGCCCGCGCCGCTGGGGCCGACCAGCGCCACCGTTTCACCGGGTGCGATGGCCAGGTTGAAATCGTGCAGCGCGGCCATCTTGGGCCGCGATGGGTAGCGGAAGGTGACGGCCTCGAGCGCCAGCGACGAGCCGCGCTGCACCGCCGGCAGCGCGCGCGGGGCTGCGGGCGAGGCAATCGGCGACTCGGTGGCCAGCAGCTCCATCAGCCGCTCGGTGGCACCGGCCGCGCGCAGCAAGTCGCCGTAGACCTCGGCGAGCACCGCCACGCCGCCCACCAGAATGATCACGTAGACCACCGTTTGCCCCAGGTGGCCGGCGCTGATGTCGCCGCGCACCACCGCCTGCGTGCCTTGATACAAGCCCCACAGCAGCGCGCCGAAGGTGGCGGTGATGATGAAACCGACCAGCACCGAGCGCATGCGCGTGCGGCTGATGGCCGTGGCAAAGGCGTTGGCGGTCGACTCGTCGAAGCGCTGCGCCTCGCGGTCTTCCTGCGTGTAGCTTTGCACCACCGGGATGGCGTTGAGCACCTCGGCGGCGATCGCGCTGGAGTCGGCCACGCGGTCCTGGCTGGCGCGGCTGAGCTTGCGGATGCGCCGGCCGAAATACACCGACGGCAGCACCACCAGCACCAAGATGCCCAGCACCTGCGCCATCACCACCGGGTTGGTGACGATGAGCATGGTCATCGCGCCGATGCCCATCACGACGTTGCGCAGCCCCAGGCTCAGCGACGTGCCGACCACCGTTTGCACCAGCGTGGTGTCGGTGGTCAGGCGCGACAGCACCTCGCCGGTTTGCGTCGATTCGAAAAACTCGGGGCTTTGACGCAGCACGTGCGAATACACCGCGTTGCGCAGATCGGCGGTGACGCGCTCGCCCAGCCAGGTGACCATGTAAAAGCGCAACGCCGAGAACAGCCCGAGCGCCGCGCCCACGCCAAACAGCGCAAAGAAGTGCTCGCGCAGCGCCATCACCCGCTCGCCGGGGTCGGCCGCCACCAGGCCCTGATCGATCAGCGTCTTGAGCGCCACCGGCAATACCAGCGTGCTCACTGCGGCCATCACCAGAAACAACGCCGCCAGCGCGATGCGGCCGCGGTAGGGCCGCAAAAACGGCGCCAGCCCGCCGAGCGAGCGCACGTTCTTGCCGGGCGGCGGCAGCGCCGAGGCGGTGGTGCGGGGCGTGGGGACGGGCGGCGGGGCGGCGAGGGTGGAGGTCATCGCCTGAGTCTACAAAGGCGGCTGGCTACAGCGACAGGCGGCCCGCGTAGCCTGTCATCTCGAGGTAGCCGCGCCCGATGCGCTGGCCGCTCTCGTCGCGCAGCTCGCTCAGGCCCTCCCAGTACACGGTGCCGGTGCTTTGGCGGCTGTCGAGTTCCTGCGCGTCGAGCCGGCCCACCACGCGGTGGCGGCCGGCCGGCGTTTGCAGCGTCCACTCGATGGGGTAGCGCGCCTGCGAGGCCGGGCTGGTCCACAGGCGACCGGGCGTGAAGCTCACTTCGTCGGCCGCGAAGTTGCGAAAGGCGCCGCTGGCGCTGCGCAGGCTGCCGCCGGCGTAGATGGTGCTTCCGTCGGCTGCGCGCAGCCGAAAGGCGGTGAGCGCGCCGCCGTCGCTCAGGTTCATGCCGACCCAGTCCCAGCCCACCGCGCCGGGCGGCAGCACCGAATCGCTCCATTCGTGGTCGAGCCAGGCGGCGCCGCGCACGGGCAGCGCGACGCCTTGCTGGGTGAGCGTGCCGCTGAGTGCCAGTTGCGGCTCGCTGTAGTAGCGGCTGGACTGCTGCGGCCCCTTGTGCGAGGTGCCGGCGTCGCCTTGCAGCAGCACGGGCTGCGTGGTGGTCAAGCTGAAGTCGAACGCGAAGCCGGCGCTGTCGCTGGTGATGCGGGCGCGGTAGCGGCTGGCGCCGCTCGCTGCTGACGACCCAGGCGGCGCACCGGCCACCACGGCGGCGTCTTCGCGCCGGAAGTGCCAGTCGCGCAGCGTCACCGCCGCGTCGCCCACCGAGGCCTCGGCGATGCCGAAGCCGGCGCGCGCGATGCGCTGGTCGTGCAGCAGCCGGCCACGCCGCAGGTCGGTCAGCGCGGCGTGGGCGAACACCAGCTGTCGCGCGGCGAAGCGGCTGGGGTGATCGGCACTCACGTCGGTGCGCGAGCGAAAGAAGGTGATCTGAAAGCCGTGCGTCGGCTCGCCGGCACGATCGTTCAGGGGGCCGGCTTGCAGCGCGCCCGTCACGTACCACCACTCGATGCGCGTGTCGGGGTGCGCGCCATGGTCGGCCGGAAACACCAGCGCTCGCGGGCCCACCCCCATCGCGGGCGCGGCCAGTGCCAACGACCCCGAACCCCACGGCAGCACCGAAATCCATTGCAGCCAACGGCGCCGGCGGGTGCCTGGGGTGGTTTCGGTGCTCGATGGCGCTCTGACGGGACAAAACATGCCCGAAAGGATGGCACAGCCGTGCGGAAGCCCGCCGGCCTGACCCACAATGCCCGGTTGCCCTTGAGCCACGTACCGACCGATGTCCCATTTTTCGCTGCCCGCCGATTTCGACCTCAGCGACCACTTCGATCACCCGACCCTGATGCGCGCCATCGGGTTGAAACCCGACCACGCCCTGCTGTCGCAGCACGAGGACGGCGACCGCCTGCACACCCGCCTGCGCGGCAACGGCAGCGAGGTCTACGAGCAGACGATCAGCTTTTTCATCGATCCGCGCACCGGCTTGCACTTGCGCGGCCTGTGCACCTGCGCCGTGGGCTTCAACTGCATGCACGTGGGGGCGGCGTTGATGGCCCATGAGGCCGGTCTGGCGCGCGCGCGCCGGCTGGGGCTCACCGGCGACGGCGTGGTGGCCAGCGATCTGGCGCGTCACGAGGGCGTGGTGCCCGTCGTGCGCAAGGAAACCCCTCGCGTCACCATCCACCGGGTGGGTGATGACGACGACGAAGCCGACGGCCGCGACCGCGCGGCGGCGTTGCTGAACGGGCTGCCGCATGACGTCGAGGCCTGGCTGGGTCAGGCCATCGGCGTGTTCGAGCCGCGGCTCGAGACCGGCCGCGCGCTGGCGCCGGCGGCGCCCGCCGCGTCGAACAAGCGGCTGATGTACGTGCTGAGTGCCTCGGCCGCACGGCTGGAGTTGCGGCTTTATCTGGGCAGTGCGCGGCGCAGCGGCGAGGTCAGTCGCCACCATCCGCACTCGCCGGCCATCGCCGACATGCTGCGCACGCGGCCTTCGTACATCAGCCCGGCCGACGAGGCGCTGCTGGCTGCGCTGTTGCCGTTCGTGCTCAATCGCACCGGCCCGCCCGTGCCGCTGCAAGGCCGCACCGCCGCGGCCACGCTGCAGCAGTTGCTGCAATCAGGCGCGTGCTGGTGGGCGGGCGGTCCCGACGACCACCCGGCCACCCCGCCTGGTGCGCCGCTGGCCTGGGTTGATGAGCCGTTGAGCTTGCAGCTGCGCTGGTCGGCCGATGCCGATGAGCGCTGGTCCACCCACTGGTCGGCCGAGGCGAGCGAGCCCGGTATCGACGTGCACGCGCTGGTGCTGCTGCCCGAGCCGCATGCGGTGGTGCGCGATGCCGAGGGCCGGCTTGCGGTGCGCCCGGCCGACGTGTCGTCTGCCGATCTGAGCGGGCCGGTGATCGGCTGGCTGGCGGGCATGCCCGCGGTGGCGGCCCAGGCGCTGCCACAACTGGTGCAGCGCTTGAAGTCGGTGGGGCTGGCGCATCAGGTGATGCTGCCGCTGCCCGAGCGGCATGCGCCGGCACTCGAAGAACTCGGCGAGCTCACGCTGCAGCCGGTGCTGCGGCTGCTGACCTGCCCCAACGTGCCTTCCGAAGCCTGGCTGGAGGGCCATCAGCGACCGCCGCCAGCCGGCCAGCCGCTGCGCCAGGCCGCCGCACAACTGGTGCTGCGCTACCGGGTCGCCACGCCCGGTGCGCTGCGCGCGGGTGCCGCGTCGGTCGATTTCAACTTTCCGGCCGGTGCCTCCGATGTGGCCTTCATCGAGCAGCCCGACCCGACCCGCCCGGGGCAGACGCAACTGACGCGATTTCGCCGCGATTCGCAGGCCGAGGCGCAGGCCACGCAGCGCTTGTTCGAGCAGCTCGAGCTGCGTGCGTGGAGCCGCGTGGCGGCATTCGCACTCGACCGCATGGCCGCGCTCAAGGCCGGCCGGCTGCAATCGGCGGTGCTGCCGCCGGCGCTCGAGGACGGCCAGCTCACGCTGGTGCCCGCTTCGCGCGACCAGTGGCCGCTGCTGCTCAGCCGCCACATCCCGCTGCTGCAAGCCGAGGGCTGGCTGGTCGATCGCTCGGACGACTTCCCGTTCGAGGTGTTCGAGGCCGACGACTTCGAGCTGAGCCTCGACGAGATGCCCGGCAGCGGCACCGACTGGTTTCGCATCGGTTTGAAGGTGAGCGTGGGCGGCACGCCGGTCGATCTGGTGCCGTTGCTGGTCGGCCTGGTGCAAGGCGGCTGGCTCAAGCTCGAAGCCACGCTGCGCGACCCCGATGGCGAGGTGCTGCTGCCGTGGCCCGAAGAGGTCGACCCCACGGTGCCGGCCTGGCGCAGCGGGCCGCGGCTGCGCCGCGAGCGGCTGCTGCGCTTGCCGGTCTCGCGCGTGGCGCCGCTGGTGGCCTGGCTGCGTGGGGTGTTCGGCACCAGCGGTTTCAACGCGAACGAGCCGCGGGTGTCGCGCTACGAGCTGGGTGCGCTCGAGACGCTGTCGACCGGCGTGGTGGTGCGCGCGCCGCCGGCGCTCGATCGCCTGCTCGAGCAGTTGCGTTCGCTGCGCGTGGGCGAGCCGCTGCCGGCGGTGGCGGTGTCGCCGCACGTCAATGCGCAGCTGCGTCCCTATCAGCTCGAGGGCCTGACGTGGATGGATTTCCTGCGCTGCGCCGGCTTTGGCGGCGTGCTGGCCGACGACATGGGTCTGGGCAAGACGCTGCAAGCGCTGGCGCTGCTGCAAAACGAACTCGACGCCGGCCGGCTCGACCGCCCCAGCCTGGTCGTGGTGCCCACCAGCTTGCTCGAGAACTGGCAGTCGGAGGCGCAGCGTTTCACGCCCCAGTTGCGCGTGCTGGTGCTGCACGGCAAGCAACGCATCCAGCTGTTCGGTGAGATCGCCAGCGCCCATGTGGTGGTGACGAGCTACCAGCTGGCGGTGCGCGACATGCCCGTGCTGGTGACCCACGACTGGCACTACCTGGTGCTCGACGAGGCCCAGCGCATCAAGAACAGCCGCAGCCAGGCCACCGTGGCGCTCAAGGCGCTCAACGCGCGGCACCGGCTGTGCCTGTCGGGCACGCCGCTCGAGAACCACCTGGGCGAGCTGTGGAGCCTGATGGACTTCGTGAGTCCGGGGCTGCTGGGCAGCGAAGCGCAGTTCCGCGAGCACTACCGCACCCCGATCGAAAAACGCCAGGAAACGCAGCAAGCCGATCACCTGGCGCGTCGCGTGCGGCCGTTCATCTTGCGACGCACCAAGCTGCAAGTGGCACAGGATCTGCCGGCCAAGACCGAGACGCTGCTGCGCGTGGAGCTTGACGGCATGCAGCGCGACCTCTACGAGACCGTGCGTGCCACCATGGACAGCAAGCTGCGCGCGGCCATCGCCAAGCAGGGTCTGGCGCGCAGCCAGATCGTCGTGCTCGATGCGCTGCTCAAGCTGCGTCAGGTGTGCTGCGATCCGCGGCTGCTCAAGTTCAGGGGCGCCGCGCCGGTGGACGCGGGGCTGGGCGACTTCGATTCCTCGGTCTTCGACGATCCGGCCGACGAGGCGCTGGAGACGCGCGCCGCACCGGCCGTGGCCGCAGCGCCATCGGCCAAGCTCGAGCTGTTGTGCGACTTGCTGCCCACGTTGGCCGAAGAGGGGCGCCGCATCCTGGTGTTCTCGCAGTTCACCGAGATGTTGGCCCTCATCGAGCCCGAGTTGGTCCGGCTGGGGCTCGATTACGTGAAGCTCACCGGCGAGACCCAGCACCGTGGTGACGTGGTGCGCTCGTTCCAGGAGGGCACCGCACCGGTGTTCCTGATCAGCTTGAAGGCCGGCGGCGTGGGGCTGAACCTGACCGCGGCCGACACCGTGATCCTCTACGACCCGTGGTGGAACCCGGCCGTCGAGCAGCAGGCCATCGACCGCGCCTACCGCATCGGGCAGGACAAGCCGGTGTTCGTCTACAAGCTGGTGGCCAGCGGCACGGTCGAGGAAAAGATGCTCGAGCTGCAAGCGCGCAAGGCCGGTCTGGCCGATGCGCTGCTGTCTGGCGTGGCCGGTTCAGCGGCGCTGACGGCGCAGGACTTCGAAGAACTGTTCAAGCCGCTCGGCGGCGGCTGACGGCCGCGGCGCAGGCTCAGCCGCCAGGCGGGCCCGGGGCTGGCTCGACGGCGTCGCGCCGGCACTGTTCGCGCAGGGTCTGCCAGCCGGCGGCGCCGAGCGACTCCATCGTGCGCAGGTTCACCTCGTAGATCTCGGCGGCGTCGGGGAAGGCCGCCACCGCGCGGTCGATGCTGGCTTCGCGCAGCAGGTGCAGCGTGGGGTAGGGCGAGCGGTTGGTGGCGTTGGTCACGTCGTCGACGTCGGTGTCGGCGAACTGGTAATCGGGGTGAAAGCTGGCCAGTTGCAGCACGCCTGCGCAGCCCATCGATTCGAGCGCGGCTTCGGCCACGTCGAGAAAGTCGTTGTAGTCGGTGAAGTCGGTGAGCACCTGCGGGTGCACCAGCAAGGTGGTTTCACACTGCGCCACATCGGTGGCCAGCAAACGCCGCACCTCGTCGCACAACACATCCAGCAGGACTTCGGGATCGCGGGTTTCGCTGAGCACGCAGCGGATTTGCGACTTGGCCCGCACCGCACGGGCGAACGGGCACAAGTTCAGGCCGATGACGGCCCGGTCGAGCCAGGCCAGGGTCTCGGCGACGGCGGTGTGGGTCTCGGGAGAGGACATCACCGCCGCCGTGGATCGCCGTGACTCAGGTCTGCGGTCCGGTGGACAGCGCGCCGGCCAGAGCATTGGCCAGTGTCTGATTGGGCAGCTTGAGCGAGATGTCGATCGCGCCCACGCGCATCACCAGCACCGGGCCGTCGGCATTGGCGCGCACCAGCACCTCGTCGGCTTCCATTTGCACGGAATCGCTGGGCATGGTGTCGACCAGGGGCGGGCGGCCGTCTTGCTCGACGCCCATGGCCTTGGCCGATGACAGGACGATGCGCGACATCAGGTCAATGCCTTCGATGTCCAGCTGAAGAGGAAAGATCTGGCTGTTCTCGAGGATTAGCTCGACCAGCACGGCGCTCTTGTCGTCAGCCAGCAGTGCGTCTTTGACGCCGTAGCAGTGCAAGGGCTTTTGGAGTTCCGATTCCGATTCCATTTGTCGTTTTCTCTGGCAGTTTCAAAAAGGGCTGATGTTGCCACGCGGCGCGGGTGGGTCAGGTGACGGGCAGTTCGTCTTCAGGCGACGGGGGCTCGCTCACCCACTGGTCGTTCACCAGGTATTCGTTCGGCTTGAACTGGGCCTTGTAGGACATCTTGGCGCTTTGGCCGATCCAGTAGCCGAGGTACAGGTGCTGCAGGCCCAGTGCGCGCGTCTGTTCGATTTGCCACAGGATGTTGTAGGTGCCGTAGCTCGTGTTCGCCTCGGGTTCGTAGAACGTGTAGACCGCTGACAGCCCGTCGTTCAGGAGGTCGAGGATGGACACGATCTTGAGCACGCCAGGCTGCTCTGGCGTCGATGGGTTGGCGGGCTCACGAAACTCGACGATCCTCGAGTTGACGCGGCTTTTCAGCAGGAACTGCGCGTACTGCTCGACGCTGTCGCTGTCCATGCCGCCGCCACTGTGGCGGCTGGCCTGATAGCGCGCGTACAGCTCGTAGTGCTCGGCCGAGTACCCCAGGGCAAGCACCCGCGGCTCGAGATGGCCGTGCGCCTTCCAGGCGCGGCGCTGGCTGCGCGTGGGCTCGAAGGTGTTTACCGGCACGCGCAATGGCACACAGGCGCGGCAGCTGTCGCAATAGGGACGGTAGGTGTAGGTTCCGCTGCGCCGAAAGCCGTTGTTCACCAGATCCGAATAGACATCCGACTGGATCAGGTGGACGGGCGTGGCGACCTGCGAACGCGCCATGCGGCCGGGCAGGTAGCTGCAGGTGTACGGCGCCGTCGCATAGAACTGAATCGTCTCGAGCGGGAGCTCTTTCGGGCGGGTCACGGGGGCGGCAGCAGGTGTTTCCAGAGCCGCTGATGATAGGTCCAGGCTGCCGGCGCAGGCCTGGCGATACCCTCGGCCACGGCGGCTTCGAACGCCGGTCTGGGCAGCTCGCCGCCGCCCATCGAGGCCAGGTGGCCGGTGCGTTGCTGGCAGTCGACCAGCTCGATGCCGTGTTCGCGGCAAAAGCACACCAGCGCGGCCAGGGCGATCTTCGATGCGTCGGTGCGCCGCGAGAACATGGACTCGCCAAAGAACATCCGCCCGATGCACACGCCGTACAGGCCGCCGACGAGTTCGCCGTCGATCCAGGTCTCGAAGCTGTGCACCGCGCCGAGCGTGTGCCAGCGGCTGTAGGCCTGCACCATGTCCGGCACGATCCAGGTGCCGTCCTGCCCATCGCGCGGCGTCGAGGCGCAAGCACCGATCACCTGTTCGAAGGCGCTGTCGATGCGCACCTCGCACACCGGCGAGCGGGCAAAGCGGGCGACGGTCTTGCGCAACGAGCGGGCCAGCTTGAAGTCGGCCACCCACAGCACCATGCGCGGGTCGGGCGACCACCACAGCACCGGCTGGCCGGCGCTGTACCAGGGAAACACGCCCTTCGAGTAGGCCTCGGTCAGCCGCTGCGGGGTCAATTCGCCACCCGCGGCCAGCAACCCCGGCGCCTCGGAGCCGGCGGGCAACGCCAAGCGCGTGTCGGGCAGCGGGTCTTCGGCGCTGTGCAGCCAGCGGATCACGGGCGACTCACCGGCAGCGTCGGATCAATGGGCATCGGACACACCCACGCGCGTCCTGGTGCCCACGGTTCGATCAGGCCACCGAGACCGGAATCTTGCCGATCTTGGCTTGCCACTCCTTCGGCCCGGTGTCATGGACCGAGGTGCCCAGGGAGTCGACCGCCACCGTCACCGGCATGTCGGTGACGTCGAATTCGTAGATCGCCTCCATGCCCAGGTCGGCAAAGCCCACCACCTTGGCCTGCTTGATGGCCTTGCTCACCAGGTAGGCCGCACCGCCGACGGCCATCAGGTAAGCACTTTGGTGCTTCTTGATGGCGGCGATGCCGGCCGGGCCGCGCTCGGCCTTGCCGATCATGCCGATCAGGCCGGTTTGCGCCAGCATCATCTCGGTGAACTTGTCCATGCGGGTGGCGGTGGTCGGGCCGGCCGGGCCCACCACTTCGTCGCGCACCGGATCGACCGGTCCGACGTAATAGATGACACGGTCGGTGAAGTCGACCGGCAGCTTTTCGCCCTTGGCGAGCATGTCCTGGATGCGCTTGTGCGCGGCATCGCGGCCGGTCAGCACCTTGCCCGAGAGCAGCAGCGTGTCGCCGGGCTTCCAGCTGGCGACTTCGGCCTTGGTCAGGGTGTTGAGGTCGATCTTGCGGCTCTTGTTGTAGTCAGGCTGCCAGTGCACGTCGGGCCACAGGTCGAGGCTCGGCGGGTCGATGTAGGCGGGACCCGAGCCGTCGAGCACAAAGTGTGCGTGGCGGGTGGCCGCACAGTTCGGGATCATGGCCACCGGCTTGCTGGCCGCGTGGGTCGGGTACATGGCGATCTTCACGTCGAGCACCGTGGTCAGACCACCCAGGCCCTGCGCGCCGATGCCCAGCGCGTTGATCGTGTCGCACAGCTGGATGCGCAGCTCTTCGAGCTTGCTGTTCGGGCCGCGGGCCTTGAGCTCGTACATGTCGATCGGATCCATCAGGATCTCCTTGGCCATCAGCATGGCCTTTTCGGCGGTGCCGCCGATGCCGATGCCCAGCATGCCGGGCGGGCACCAGCCCGCGCCCATGGTGGGCACGGTCTTCATCACCCAGTCGACCAAGCTGTCACTCGGGTTGAGCATCACGAACTTGCTCTTGTTCTCGCTGCCGCCGCCCTTGGCCGCGACCTGCACGTCGACCGTGTTGCCGGGCACCACGGTCATGTGGACGACCGCTGGCGTGTTGTCCTGGGTGTTCTTGCGCTCGAACAGCGGGTCGGCCACGATGCTCGCGCGCAGGGTGTTGTCGGGGTTCAGGTAGCCGCGGCGCACGCCCTCGTTGATGGCGTCTTCGATGCTGCCGTCGAAACCCTCGAAGCGCACATCCATGCCGATCTTCAAGAAGACATTGACGATGCCGGTGTCCTGGCAGATCGGCCGGCGGCCCTCGGCGCACATGCGCGAATTGGTCAGGATCTGCGCGATCGCATCCTTGGCTGCCGGGCTCTGCTCTGCTGCGTAGGCCCGCGCGAGGTGGGCGATATAGTCTTTCGGGTGGTAGTAGCTGATGTACTGCAGCGCAGCGGCAATGCTCTCGATCAGGTCAGCTTGACGGATGGTTGTCATGGGGGCTCGCAAGGGTTGGTCGCGTGAAGGCGCCGGCACGCACCGGTTCGCCAAACGAGTTTACCGAAGGGATCCCCATTGAAGCCTGACGCCCCCCGCCGCACCTCGCTGGCGTTCCTGCGGTTTTTTGCTCATGAGTCTGCCGCCGGCGTCATGCTGGCCATGGCCGCCTTGGCCGCGCTGATCATCAGCAACTCGCCGTGGCATCCGATGTACGAGGCGCTGGTGCAGATTCCGGGTGAAGTGCGCCTGGGCGTATGGGTGCTGCTCGCCAAGCCGCTGGTGGTGTGGATCAACGACCTGTGGATGGCGGTGTTCTTTTTGCTGGTCGGCCTGGAGATCAAGCGCGAGTTCGTCGAGGGTGAACTCGGCGATCGGCGTCAGGCGATGCTGCCTGCGGTGGCTGCGCTCGGCGGCATGGCGATGCCCGCCCTGATCTACAGCCTGTGCAACCTGGGCGATCCGGTGGCGCTGCGCGGCTGGGCCATCCCCGCGGCCACCGACATCGCCTTTGCCATCGGCATCGTGATGCTGCTGGGGCCACGCGTGCCAACCTCGCTGAAGATCTTCCTGACCGCGGTGGCCATCATCGACGACCTGGGCGCGATCGTGGTCATCGCGCTGTTCTACACCGATCACTTGTCGCTGCCCATGCTGATGGGAGCCGGGTTGGGCGTGCTGGTGCTGGTGCTGCTCAACCGGGCGCGCGTGGTGCGCGTGGACGTTTATCTGGCGGTGGGGCTGGCCGTGTGGCTGTGTGTGTTGAAGTCAGGCGTTCACCCCACGCTGGCCGGCGTGATCACGGCGCTGGCGATACCGATGCGCGCCTCTGATGGTCGGTCGCCGGCGCAGGATCTGGAGCACGCCTTACACCCATGGGTCGCGTTTGTCGTGCTGCCCGTTTTTGCCTTCACCAATGCAGGCGTGGCCCTGGCCGGCGTCAACCCGGGCACGCTGCTTCAGGGCATTCCGATGGGTGTTGCGCTCGGTCTGGTGCTCGGCAAGGCGACAGGGGTGTTCGGCAGTCTGGCGCTGATGGTGCGTTGCGGCTGGGCCAACCGCCCCGCGGGAGCGACTTGGCTGCAATGCTTTGGCGTGGCCGTGCTGTGCGGCATCGGCTTCACGATGAGCCTGTTCATCGGTGGACTCGCGTTCGCCGGGCTGGACACCGGCTACGAGCTGCGCGTCAAACTGGGCGTGTTGAGCGGCTCGGCGCTTGCAGCCCTGATCGGCACGGCAATCCTGGTGATCGCCCACCGGCGTCGCTGATCGCCGGGGCTCAGTGCCCGTTGCCCGCCCCACCCGGAGGGTGCATGAGACGGTCTGTGTAGGCAATGGCCAGCGCCGACAACAGAAAGGCGATGTGGATGACGGTTTGCCACAACAGTGCCTTGTCGCTGTAGTTGGACGCGTTGATGAAGGTCTTGAGCAGGTGGATGGAGCTGATGCCGATGATGGCGGTGGCCAGCTTCACCTTCAGCACCGAGGCATTGACTTGATTGAGCCATTCGGGCTGGTCGGGGTGACTCTCCAGGCGCAGCTTCGACACGAAGGTTTCGTAGCCGCCGACGATCACCATGATCAGCAGGTTGCTGATCATCACCACGTCGATCAGTGCCAGCACCACCAGCATGATGATCGTTTCGTTCAACGATGTGATCGGCTCGTAGCCGACGATCTTGCCATCAGTGCCGAGAATTGCGGCAGCCTGGTATCCGCTGCTCTTGACCAGCGTGATCAGCGCGGCCTGATTGCCGAACGCGGCTTCGATGAGGTGCACCAGTTCGACCCAGAACTGGTACACGTAGACGCCTTGGGCCAGGATCAATCCCAGATACAGCGGCACTTGCAGCCATCGCGAGGCAAACACGAGCCGAGGCAGAAGGGCGAGTTTTTGCGGCGGATGACTGGATGGGTTTGCCATAAAAGTGATCAGCGGGGCGCGCCGACATACAGGTAAGAATCAGGCCATTCTAGGCAGTGACTGTGACGTGCTGAATGACTTTGGCGGACCGTGAGAGACTCCCAAGGGCCACGTGCGCCGAGGGGTGCCGAGTAAGCGGTTCGTAAGAGCTTGCCCCTAAGCTGACGTCGATTCATCATAAAAATCTTCAGGAGACCAACATGAGCGCAACCCGCCCCACTGAACTGCACACGTACATCCCCTCGGCCGAATCGATGGCCGGTGCCCATGTCCAAGGCATGGCGCAGTACGAGGCGCTGGCCCAGGAGGCCAACGACGACTACGAGGGCTATTGGGCGCGCCAAGCGCGCGAGCTTGTTTCCTGGAAAAAGCCGTTCACCCAAGTGCTCGACGAGAGCCAGGCACCGTTCTTCAAGTGGTTTGAGGACGGCACCCTCAACGCCTCGTACAACTGCCTGGACCGACAGGTCGAGGCCGGGTTGGGCAGCAAGGTCGCGATCATCTTCGAAGCCGACGACGGCAGCGTCACGCGAGTCACCTACGCCGATCTGCTGGCGCGCACCTGCCAGCTCGCCAATGCGCTCAAGGCGCGGGGCATCGGCAAGGGTGACCGCGTGGTCATCTACATGTCGATGAGCATCGAAGGCATCGTGGCCATGCAGGCATGCGCGCGCATCGGGGCGACGCACTCGGTGGTGTTCGGCGGGTTCTCGGCGCAAAGCCTGCAAGACCGCATCAAGGACACCGGCGCGGTGGCCGTGATCACCGCCGACGAGCAATTGCGCGGCGGCAAGTCGCTGCCTTTGAAATCGATCGTCGATGAGGCGCTGGCTTCAGGCCAGTGCGACACCGTGCGAGACGTCATCGTGTACCGGCGCACGGGCGGCAAGATTGCCTGGAACCCGCGCGACCTGTGGCTGCATGAGGTGATGGCAGCGCAGCCCACCACCTGCGAGCCGGAGTGGGTGGGTGCCGAGCACCCGCTGTTCTTGCTGTACACCTCGGGTTCGACCGGCAAGCCCAAGGGCGTCCAGCACGCCACCGGCGGTTACCTGGTGCACGCCGCGCTGAGCACCAAGCTGACCTTCGACCTGCGACCTGACGACATCTTCTGGTGCACCGCCGACATCGGTTGGGTGACCGGGCACACCTACATCGCTTACGGCCCGCTGGCGCTGGGCGGCACGCAGGTCGTGTTTGAAGGCGTGCCGACCTACCCCGATGCGGGGCGCTTCTGGAAAATGATTCAGGACCACAAGGTCTCGATCTTTTACACGGCACCGACGGCCATTCGCTCGCTCATCAAAGCGGCTGAATCCAACGAGGCCGTGCATCCCAAGCGCTACGACCTCAGCAGCTTGCGCATCCTGGGGTCGGTCGGCGAGCCGATCAACCCGGCGGCCTGGGAGTGGTACCACCTGAACATCGGCGGCGGTCGCTGCCCGATCGTCGACACCTTCTGGCAAACCGAGACCGGCGGTCACATGATCACACCGCTGCCGGGTGCCACGCCGCTGGTGCCGGGTTCGTGCACGCTGCCCTTCCCGGGCATCATGGCCGCAGTGGTCGACGAGACCGGCCGCGACGTGCCTTGGGGGCAGGGCGGCATCTTGGTCGTCAAGCGCCCTTGGCCCAGCATGATCCGCACGATTTGGGGCGATCCGGAGCGCTTCAAGAAGAGCTACTACCCGGAGGACTTCCAGGGCAAGTACTACCTGGCAGGCGACGGCGCGATCCGTGACGCCAAGACGGGTTACTTCACCATCACCGGCCGCATCGATGACGTGCTGAACGTGTCGGGCCACCGCATGGGCACGATGGAAATCGAGTCGGCGCTCGTCAGTTGCACCGAACTGGTCGCCGAAGCGGCGGTGGTGGGGCGTCCGGATGACACCACGGGCGAGGCGATCTGTGCGTTCGTGGTGCTCAAGCGCTCACGGCCCACGGGGGATGAGGCCAAGGCCATCGCCAAGCAATTGCGTGACTGGGTGGGCAAGGAGATCGGTCCGATCGCCAAACCCAAGGACATCCGTTTCGGTGACAACCTGCCGAAGACGCGCTCCGGCAAGATCATGCGCCGCTTGCTGCGCTCGGTGGCCAAAGGCGAGGCCGTGACACAGGACACCAGCACGCTCGAGAACCCGGCGATCCTGGACCAGTTGGGTCAGGCTTACTGAGGCCGCTTTCGTCTGTGTGCAGGGATCACTTCAGCGTGAGGATCCACTGCACCAGCGTTCGCGCCTCGGCCTCCGAGACCTGCGGATTGGCTGGCATCGGAACCACGCCCCAGACACCGCTGCCGCCCTTGATGACCTTGGCGGACAGCACCGTCACCGCGTCCTTGGCGCTGGCATATTTCGCTGCGACGTCCTTGTAGGCGGGGCCGACCCGTTTGACATCAAGGGCGTGGCAGGAAAGGCAGTTTTTCTTTTGCGCCAGGTCCTGACTTGCCAGCGCCGGCGTTGCCGCCGTGAGTGATGCCGTGATTGCACAAGCCAGCGCAAGGGATTTCATGGTTCTTCCTCCAGAGGAGCGACCGGGCACCGCGATGCGGTCTGGGCCGGCGGGTAAAGTTGCAACGGTCATTCTAGGAAGGCGACGCGGCGCAGTTCTCGAACGCGTCGCCTGGAACAAGCAGCAGGAGACTGTCATGTATCTGGTCGTGTTGGGCGTTATCTTCTTGGCCATGAAGTGGGCCGACTGGGGGCCCGTGGCGGGGTGGTCCTACTGGGCGGTACTGATGCCTTTTGTCGCCGCCGCCGCGTGGTGGACGTATGCCGACAAGTCCGGCTGGACCCAACGGCAGGCGATGGACAAGATGGAGGCGCGCAAGGACGCACGGCGCCGCAAGAATCTGGACGCCCTGGGCATTGGAGACAAGGGCCGTCGGCGGCCCTGATCCACCGGGCCGTTCAACAGCGCGGCTGAAGCGTCACTCGAACTTGTCGAGCACCGCTCCCGAACTGGCGCTGGACGCGTTTTTCGCGAACTTGGCAAGCACGCCACGGGTGTAGCGCGGGGCAGGCGCCTTCCATGCGGCTCGGCGTGTAGCGATGTCGGCATCGCTCACATGCAGGTTCAGGCTGAGCGTGTGGGCATCGATGGTGATCAGGTCGCCTTCTTCGATGAGGGCGATGCTGCCGCCCACGTAGGCCTCCGGTGCCACGTGGCCGACCACCATGCCCCAGGTGCCGCCCGAAAAACGCCCGTCGGTGATCAGGCCGACGGATTCGCCCAGCCCTTGACCAATCAGGGCGCCCGTCGGGGCCAGCATTTCCGGCATGCCTGGCGCGCCCTTGGGGCCCAGGTAGCGCAGCACCATCACGTCGCCGGCCACGATCTTGCGGGCCATGATGGCGGCGAGTGCCGATTGCTCGTCATCGAATACACGGGCGGGGCCTGTGATCACTGGGTTTTTCAGCCCGGTGATCTTCGCCACGCAGCCTTCCGGTGACAGGTTGCCCTTGAGGATGGCGAGGTGTCCCTCGGCGTACATCGGGTTGCCGATCGGGCGAATGACGTCCTGATCCAGGCGTGGCACATCAGGCACATCGGCCAGGTTTTCGGCCACGGTCTTTCCGGTGATGGTCATGCAGTCGCCATGAATCAGCCCAGCCGTCAGCAGCGTTTTCATGACCTGCGGAATGCCGCCCGCGCGGTGCAGGTCAACGGCCAGATAGCGACCCGACGGTTTCAAGTCGCACAGCACCGGAACGCGCTTGCGCATGCGCTCGAAGTCGTCGATGGTCCACTCGACTTCGGCGGCGTGGGCGATCGCCAGAAAGTGCAGCACCGCGTTGGTCGAGCCGCCGGTGGCCATGATCACGGCCACGGCGTTTTCGATCGATTGGCGGGTGACGATGTCGCGCGGCTTCAGATCGTTGCGCACGGCTTCGTAAACCGCCTTGGCGGCTTGCTTGGCGGACTCTTCGATCTCGTCGTGCGGGTTGGCCATCGTCGATGAGTACGGCAGGCTCATGCCCAGCGCCTCGAACGCCGAACTCATCGTGTTGGCGGTGTACATGCCACCGCACGAGCCGCTGCCCGGAATGGCCCGCCGTTCGATTTGGCAGAAGTCTTCTTCACTCATGTTGCCGGCGCTGAACTGGCCCACGGCCTCGAACACGCTGACGATGTTCAGGTCCTGGCCCTTGTAGCGGCCCGGCAGGATGGTGCCGCCGTACACAAAGATGGCAGGCACGTTGGCGCGCAGCATGCCCATCATGCCGCCGGGCATGTTCTTGTCGCAGCCCCCCACCACCAAAACGCCGTCCATCCACTGACCGCCGACGCACGTCTCGATGCAGTCGGCGATGACCTCACGAGAAACCAAGCTGTACTTCATGCCCTCGGTGCCCATGGCCATGCCATCGGAAATCGTCGGCGTGCCAAAGATCTGGGCGTTGCCGCCGGCAGCCTCGATGCCCTCGACGGCGGCATCGGCGAGGCGTTGCAGGCCGGAGTTGCACGGGGTGATGGTCGAGTGTCCGTTCGCCACGCCGATCATCGGTTTCTTGAAGTCGGATTCCTGGTAGCCGAGCGCGTAGTACATCGAACGGTTGGGTGCACGAGCCACGCCTTCGGTGATGTTTTTGGAGCGGCGATTGATACTCATCAGTGGTCTCGTTTGATCGTGTGGGACGGCGCTTTTGAAGAGGGATCGAGGAGCGCTTTGCCTCGTCTTTTTGATGATATCCCGCCGCTTATCATGGCCGGCAACCCCTTGCCGAAGCTCCTCGATGCTCGTACATCCCCAGTTTGACCCGACCGCGCTGCAGCTCGGACCCATCGCAATTCACTGGTACGGCATCTGCTACCTGGTCGCGTTCGGTCTGTTCCTGTGGCTCGCCAACCTCCGCATTTCTCAGCCGCACTTCCGCGATGTCGGATGGACTCGGCGCGATGTCGAGGACTTGCTGTTCTATGGTGTCTTGGGCGTGGTGATCGGTGGGCGCCTGGGTTACGTGATCTTCTACAAGCCCGGGTACTACCTGGCCAATCCGCTGGAGGCGATCGCCGTTTGGAAGGGTGGGATGGCCTTTCATGGCGGGCTGCTCGGGGTGATCGCTGCGATGGCCCTGTTTGCGCGGTCGCGGGGCAGGCGATTTCTGGAAGTTACCGACCTCATCGCACCTTGCGTGCCGACCGGTTTGGCCGCGGGTCGGGTGGGTAACTTCATCAATGGCGAGTTGTGGGGGCGGTTCGCCGATCCATCCCTGCCGTGGGCCATGGTCTTTCCCCAGTCGGGGTCTGCTGCTGCGCGGCACCCTTCGCCGCTTTACCAGTTCGCGCTCGAAGGGATGCTCTTGTTCCTGCTCTTGTGGGTCTATTCCAGAAGACCTAGGGGCCTGGGTGCTGTTTCCGGAATGTTTCTGGTGGGCTACGGCGCGCTGCGGTTCACAGCGGAGTCTTTCCGAGAGCCTGACGGATTTTTGGGGCTACTCTCGCTCGGCATGAGCATGGGACAGTGGCTTTGCGTGCCGATGGTGCTTGCTGGGTTCTTTTTGCTGTGGCGGGCAACGCACAGGACCAGCGCAACCGGCCACGGCTTCAACGCAGCCAACAAATGCGAAATCAATCATCCGGCGGACCAATGAGACAGGTCTTTCTCGACACTGAAACCACAGGACTCAGCCCCGCAGCAGGCGATCGGATCATCGAGGTCGGCTGCATCGAGATGATCGACAGGGTCGTCACGGGCCGGCATCTCCATCTGTACGTGAACCCGCAGCGGCCAAGCCATCCGGACGCTCTTCGCATTCACGGTTTGACCGACGAGTTCCTGAGCGACAAGCCCGTGTTCTCCGATGTGGTGGACGGACTGATGGAGTTCGTCGCTGGGGCTGAAATCCTGATCCACAACGCCAACTTTGACCTGGGCTTCCTGGACGAGGAACTGCGCAGGCTGGGTCTCCCGAAATTCAGGCAGGGTGTCGCGCAGATCACCGACAGCTTGACGATGGCAAGGGAGGCCTTCCCGGGAAAGTCGAATTCGCTCGATGCCCTGTGCAAGCGGCTTGAGGTCGACAACAGGCACCGCACAACGCACGGCGCCTTGCTCGACGCGGGGCTTTTGGCGGAGGTGTACGTGCGCATGACGCGCGGGCAGAAGGCCTTGGTCGTCGAGGCAGAGCCTGTGCCCACCGAAAGCCATCAGGTGGACACCAAAGACCTGCGCGACTACTCGCCGGCGATCGTGGCGGCATGCGGCATCGAGTTGACGAATCACGAAATACTCATCTCAGACTTGAGCTCTGCTTGCAAAGGCGGCGCAATCTGGGAGCCGTCTGTGCCAAAATCTTGATCTTGTTGGGACGCTGCGTTGTTCAACGATGCAGCGGTCGCTCCGGAATATCGGGCGGTTAACTCAGCGGTAGAGTGCCACCTTCACACGGTGGAAGTCGCAGGTTCGAGCCCTGCACCGCCCACCATCTCAGGCTCCACAAAGGGCCGAAAAAGACCAAACCCCCAAGTAAATCAACGACTTGGGGGTTTTTTCTTGTCCGCATGAGACTGGATAAGGTCGATTGCCTCACTCACCGACGTCGGTTGCGGGGCGACGCGGGGTCGGTGGTCAACCCAGGCCGGGTTCGCTCAGGTCCACCAAGCGGGGACGCGCAAAGAAACCCTTCGACCTTCAGCGGACATGGTGTGTCAGCACTCATTTCACCGCGGCGACGCCGATCGTTAGCTACGCCGTAAGCGGTGCCTGAGTTGGAAAAAGATGCAAAAGCAC
>CAIVGK010000158.1 GCA_903905475.1 uncultured Burkholderiales bacterium
CCCTGCCCGAACAGCAGCACCGGGCCGAACACCGAGTCGATGCTCGCGCCCACGATCAGCTCTTGCGCCTGCGGTCGCATCGCCATCGGCTGCACCGTGAAGCCGTCGAGGCTGGCCTTGGGCACCACCTCGCGCAGGTGGCCGAGCATGCCGTCGGCGGCTTGCCGCAGCATGTTGGCGTTGCGCACGTTGAGCGCCACGCCGCCCACGTCGGTCTTGTGGCTGATGTCGGGCGAGCGGATCTTGAGCACCACCGGGTAGCCCAGCTTGTCGGCCGCTTCGACCGCTGCCGCGGCATTGGGCTCGACGGCCATCGTGGCCACCGTGGGGATGCCGTAGGCGCGCAGCAGCGACTTGGCCTCGAACTCGTCGAGCATGTCGCGCCCGTCGGCCAGCACCGCATCGATGAGCGCGCGTGCCGCCGCCAGGTCGGGCGCGACGTTCTCGCTGGCGTTGGGTGCTTCGAGCAGCAGCGTCTGGTTGCGCCGGTAGGTCGCCAGCATCGAAAACGCGTGCACCGCTTCTTCGGGCGTGCCGTAGTCGGGCACGTCGGCATCGGCAAACACGCGGCGCGCCTCGGCCACCGAGCGCTCGCCCAGCCAGCACGCCATCACCCGGCCCGGGTTCTGCCGCGCGATCGGCGCGCAAGCGCGCGCGATGTCGTCGCTGCGCACGATGGCCGTGGGCGCATGCATGAACAGCACCGCGCCGGCCGCTGGATCGGCCAGCAGCGTTTGCAGCGTGCGCGTGTAGCGCTGCACCGGCGCGTCGCCAATGATGTCCACCGGGTTGCCGCGCGACCAGTTCGCCGGCAGCCCCGCATCGAGCTGCTCGATCAGCGAGTCGGGCAGCTCGCGCAGCGGCACACCGGCGGCCGCTGCGGCATCGGCCGCCATCACGCCGGCGCCGCCTCCGTTGGTCATCAGCGTGAGCCACTCATCGCCCGCGCGTGGCAGCGAATTGAGCGGCCGTGCGCCGAAGTGCGCCAGCGTCTCGGCCGCGACGAACAGCTCTTGCAAGGTGTCCACGCGCAGCATGCCGGCACGCCGGATCGCCGCGTCGAACACGATGTCCGAGCCGGCCATCGCCCCCGTGTGCGAGGCCGCGGCCTTCATGCCGTGGCCCGAGCGCCCGGCCTTGACCACGATCACCGGCTTGTTGCGGGCAGCCGCCCGCGCGGCCGACATGAACTTGCGCGGCGTTTCGATCGACTCGATGTACAGCAGGATCGAGCGCGTGCGCGCATCGCTCGCCAGATGGTCGAGCAAGTCGCCGAAGTCGACGTCGGCGCGTTCGCCGATCGAGATCAGGTGCGAAAACCCGATGCGCCGCGAGGTCGCCCAGTCGAGCACCGCGGTGACCAGCGCGCCCGACTGCGACACGAAAGCCATGTTGCCCGGCAGCGAATCGGTGTGCGCGAAGCTCGCGTTCAGCCCGATGTGCGGGCTCAGCAGCCCCAGGCAGTTCGGCCCGAGCAGCCGCAGCACGTGCGGGCGCGCCGCGTCGAGCATGGCTTGTTTTTGCTTGGCGCTCAGCCCGGCGGTCATCACGATGGCGGCTTTGGTGCCGCGCCGCCCGAGCTCGGCAATCAGCCCCGCCACGGTGGCCGGCGGGGTGCACAAAATGGCCAGATCGGGCGCGATGGGCAGCTCGGCCACCGTCGGGTAGAGGGTCTCGCCGTCAAGCGTCTCGTGGTGCGGGTTGACCCCGTAGACCCCGCCCTTGAACGGCCCGGCACGCAGGTTGCGCCACACCGTGGCCCCGACGCTGGACACCTGATCGGACGCGCCGATGACGACCACCGAGGCCGGCTCGAGAAGGCTGTGGAGATGGCGGATGCTCATGGGTGCGGTGGCGGGGTAAAACGCCCAGCGTAGTCAACACCCGCCGCTCGCGCCTTGCGGTCGATCAAGGCGCGACGGGCGAGGTTCCGATCAGGGCTGCACGCGAGCCCAGCTGAACGGTCCGAAGGCGTTGCTGCCGTTGGGGGCGTTGGCCGCCGGGTTGATCGTCAGCCTGAGGTATTCCAGCGGGTTGGCCGCGTTGGTGTGGGCCACGATGCGGTGGAAGTTGGGCACGTTGTATCCGCCGGGCTGATTGGCGTACGGGTCGGTGGTGGCGTCGGGCGTGCCGTAGACGTCGAAGTGGTACCCCTCCATCACGCTGGCCACCGAGGGATCGTTGCAGGCCACGGCTGCGGTGGCGGGCACCAGTGCAGCGCCGACTCTGGCCGTGGCGGGCAATTCGGTCACGCAAGTCGCTCCGGGCATCAGGGGGTTGTCCGAGCGGTAGGTGTGCGAGTCGCCGTTGAGGAGCAGCACCGGTTTTCCGAGAGCGACCGTTTGGGTGGCGATCACGTCGATGAACTGCTTGTATTCGGTCAGGTGAGCCTTGGTCCAAAAGCTCTGGTTCCACATGTCGGCCTGGGTCAAAACCACCATCGCGATGGCCTTGCGGGCGATCGCCTGGGAAAACGCCCTGTGGAGCCAGCGCAAATTGGCAGCCGTGCGGGTCGCTACCTCATTGGATTGGGCGCTGCTGATACTCGGCGATCCGTACCAGATGTCGTTGTTGTTGTTGGATTCTCCGGGGAGATTGATGGATACGAAAATAACCCCGCTTTTCTCGAACCACGTGTTTTCGATGAATTGGGCGTCAGCCGGGTGGGCGGCATCGAACTCCAGAGCCTGGGTGTGGGTTTCCATCGGGCTGCTGCCCAGGGATTTTCCGGGATAGGGAAAGAAAATAGACCGAACCAGACTCAAATTGGCCAGCGGATCGCCCTGGGCATACGAGCCGCCATCGGTGGTGACATAGTCGATCAGCCCGGAATCCGAGTTGTAAAGGCCGCCACCTTGCTTGACCTTGTGGCAATCGGCCCATTCGTTGTCGCCCGGCGTGTAAATCAACGGAATATTGAAACTCTTCCAGAGATTGAAAATATCCAGG
Source organism: uncultured Burkholderiales bacterium (assembly GCA_903905475.1). GTDB lineage: Bacteria > Pseudomonadota > Gammaproteobacteria > Burkholderiales > Burkholderiaceae_C > PBB1. The sequence goes on from CAIVGK010000158.1 coordinate 2,950, forward strand.
TCACCCGATTCGGTGCAATAGTCCTTGCCAGAATGAATATCTCCGACATGAATGGCCAGCTCCACGATGGCGTCTTGGTTGATGGCTGAAATGAAGGCCGGGTAGGCCAGGTACTGAGCTGTTTCCCGGTAGGCGATGCTGTAGGGCGAGTCGCCGATCACCGCCACGCTGAAAGGCCGGTCCGTGGCGTCAGAGTCACCCCCGCAGGCGGCCAATCCGAGGCTGAGCGCTGCAACGGCAAGCGAGCGCGCCCTGTGGTTTGCGGTCATTGATGGCCTCCTTGAGTCGTCCAGATCGGTGGCGTCGTGCGCGCGCACCAGCGTCAAATTCAGTGACGGCCGGTTTTACCAGAGCCGCCACGTCATGGTGCTGCCCCTGTCGGGCCCATGAAAAAGGGCCTGGAGATGAATCCAGGCCCTAGTCATCGGGTCATGTGGCGGCCCGTCTCAACGCATGGCCCGGCCATGCGTTGAGCGATGGAAACCGGTACCTGCGCTGCCCTGGCGCTCGAATAAAAAACCCGTGGCGTGAACCGCGTCCAAGGGGCCAGGGCGCGGGGTGAAGGTCGCCACGGCTCAAAACATGTGCTGGCCGCCGTTGATCGACAGGTTGGCGCCGGTGATGAAGGTCGAGCGCTCGGAGGCCAGGAAGGCGACCAGCTCGGCGACTTCGTCGGGCTCGCCCAGGCGGCCCAGCGGAATCTCGGGAAGGATGCGCTGCGCAAGCACCTCGGGCGGCATCTTGGTGACCATCGGCGTGCGCAGGTAGCCCGGCGAGA
>CAIVGK010000159.1 GCA_903905475.1 uncultured Burkholderiales bacterium
CAGGCGATTCGCCTGGAAGTGGTCAACACCTGCCCGGCATCGCTGTCGGAATTCCTGCTGCGCCAGTTCGACCTTCCCGAGGGCGCGCTGTACCGGGTCAACGGGCCGGTGAACCTGGTGCGTCTGAACCAGCTGATCGACCAGGTGGCCGATGGCCCGAAGCTGCCCGCGCTGCGCTTCGCGCCCCATGAGGGCGTGTGGCCCGAGAAGCGCCTGCCGCGCAACCAGTCGATCTTCGATCGGCTGCAGCGTGGCGATGTGTTGCTGCACCACCCGTTCGAGTCGTTCGATCCGGTCGTGCAGTTCCTGCGCGAGTCGGTCAACGACCCGGCGGTGCTGGCCATCAAGCAAACCATCTACCGCACCGGCAGCGAGTCGCCGCTGATGGACTTGCTGATCGAGGCCGCGCGCCGGGGCAAGGAAGTGATGGTGGTTGTCGAGCTGAAGGCGCGTTTCGACGAAGAAGCCAACATCAATTGGGCCGAGCGGCTTGAGGCGGTGGGCGCACAGGTGGTGTATGGCGTGGTCGGGCTGAAGACGCACGCCAAGCTGCTGCTGGTCACCCGCCGCGAGGCCGCTGGCAGCGGCCAGCGTCTGCGCCGCTACGCCCACTTGTCGACGGGCAACTACAACCCGAAGACGGCCCGCCTGTACACCGACGTGGGCTACCTGACGGCCGATGCCGAGTTGACGGCCGATGCCGATGCGGTGTTTCAGCAACTGGCCAGCCTGGGCAAGATGAAGCCGCTGCGCCAGTTGCTGCAAGCGCCTTTCACGTTGCAGCGCCGGCTGGTCAAGACCATCGACCGGGTGGCCGAGGCCGCTCGCGCCGGCGAGCCGGCTCGCATCGTGGTCAAGATCAATGCACTGACCGACACGCCGTTGATCGAGGCCCTGGTGCGCGCCAGCCAAGCCGGTGCCGAGATCGACCTCATCGTGCGCGGCGCATGCGTGCTGCGCCCCGGTGTGCCGGGCGCCACCGAAAACATCCGGGTGCGTTCGGTCGTCGGGCGGTTCCTGGAGCACTCGCGGGTGCTGTATTTCCGCTGGGGCCCGGGCGACGACGACGAGGTGCTGTACCTGTCGAGCGCCGACTGGATGAGCCGCAACATGCTGCGTCGCATCGAGGTGGCGTGGCCGGTGCGCGACGCTGCGCTGCGCCAGCGGGTGATCGACGAGTGCCTGGTGCCTTACCTGCACGACCGGCGTGACGCCTGGGTGCTGAATTCCGACGGCTCGTACCAGCGCGTGGACAGCGCGGGCCTCAGCGCGCAGCAAGCGCTGGTGCGGCGCAGCCGCTCGTCGGCGCGCTGAGGCGCTGGCCGATGGATCTGATCCTGTGGCGCCACGCCGAGGCGCACATCGCCAAGGACGGGCAAGCCGACCTCGAGCGCGCGCTCACGGCCAAGGGCGAGCGCCAGGCGCAGCGCATGGCCGACTGGTTGAACCAGCGCATCGCCCATTCGACGCGCATCCTCGTCAGTCCGGCCGTGCGTTGTCAGCAAACGGCCCAGGCGCTCGGCAAGAACTTCAAGACGGTGGAGGCCTTGGCGCCCGACGCCGGCGGTGAGGCGCTGCTGGCCGCCGCGCGCTGGCCCGAATCACCCGACCCGGTGCTGATCGTCGGCCACCAGCCCACGCTCGGGCTGGTCTGCGCCCACCTGCTGGCGGGCGTGCCGCAGGCCTGGTCGGTCAAGAAGGGCGGCGTGTGGTGGCTGCGCGACCGCGACCGGGAAGACGGCGCTCGCGTGGTGCTGCTGGCGGTGCAGTCGCCCGAGTACCTCTGAGGCCGCTCGCTCAGGCTTCGGCCATGCGTGGCAGTTCGAGTTGCAGCGCTGTGCTGCGCTGCCAGGCGGCGACTTCTTCATTCAGCAGGTAGTGGGTGTGCGGGTGGCTCTCGTGCCACCCGGGTTGCCAGCTCAGCGTGGCCAGCGTGCCTTGGCCACGCAAGGCGATCGCATGGCTGTCGATCGCACCGCGCGCATGGCACTTGATGATGGCCAGCCGCAGGCACAGCGCCTGCCAGGCGAAATCGGGCTGCTTGAGGCTGGATTCGACCTTGCGCAGACCGCCGCGCTGCGCGAGCACCAGTTCGGCCAGGCGCCGCTGCTGTGATTGCGAGAAGCCGGGGGCGTCCACGTGACCGAGCATGTAGGCGCTGTGCCGGTGGTGGTCGTGGTGCGACACCATCATGCCGATCTCATGCAGCGCACAGGCCCAGTGCAGCTCGCGTCGTGCGTCGCGCCCGGCGGTGGGCTGCACGTTGTTGTAGAGCGCCTCGGCCACCTGTGCGACCCGTTGGGCCTGCGCCTCATCGACCAGGAATCGGCGCTGCAGCTCGCGCACCGAGCTGTCGCGCATGTCCTCGCCGTCGTGCGGCTGCTGGATGGCGTTGAGCCGCTCGTCCAGATCGAAGATCACGCCCTGACGCAGCGCGCCGCGCGCGGGCATCAGCGCGGCAATGCCGAACTGTGTGGCCAGCGTGTAAAGGATGGACAGGCCGCCGGCAATCACGGCACGGCGGTCTTCCTTCAGCCCTGCCAGCGCCAGCCGGTCGATCCGTCCTGCGGAAATGCATTCGTCCATCAGCCAGCGCAGCCCGGCCAGCGTGATGCGCCCGTCGGTCACCCGGTTGGCCAGCAGCACCTGCGACACCGCGCCCACCGTGCCTGAGGAGCCCAGCGACTCGACCCAGTTCGAGGGGCCGAACGGCCCGAGCGCTTCTTCGAGCTCGGCGCCGGCGG
>CAIVGK010000160.1 GCA_903905475.1 uncultured Burkholderiales bacterium
CTGGCGCGGCTGAACCCGGCGGTGGCCGAACTCGGCTTCATGAACGGTGCGGCCTTCACGCTCAACGGCGCGCCGTGCTTTGCCACGCGCTCGGGCTACACCGGCGAAGACGGCTTCGAGATCTCGGTGCCCGCCGAACACGCCGAGGCGCTGGCGCGCACGCTGCTCGCGCAACCCGAAGTCAAGCCTGCCGGTCTGGGCGCGCGCGACACGCTGCGCCTGGAAGCCGGCTTGTGCCTGCACGGCAACGACATCGACCCGACGACCACACCGATCGAAGCGTCGCTCAACTGGGCGATCCAGAAAGTGCGCCGCGCCGCTGGCGCGCGTGCCGGCGGCTATCCGGGTGCCGACGTGATCGCCGCGCAACTGGCCGACGGCCCGGCGCGCCGGCGCGTCGGTCTGATCGGCCTCGAGCGCGTGCCGGTGCGCCCCGGCACGACGCTGGTCGATGCCCGCGGCGCCGCGCTGGGCAGCGTCACCAGCGGCACGCTCGCGCCCACGGCCAACCAGCCGATTGCCATTGCCTATGTGCCAGCCGCCCATGCGGCGCCGGGCACCGAGGTGTGGGCCGAAGTGCGCGGCAAGCGCGTGCCGATGCGCGTGAGCGCCCTGCCCTTCGTGCCCAACCGCTACGTGCGGCTGCCAGCGCGCACCGCCTGAGCGGCTGTTTACCGACCGATCACCCAGCACCCCATTTCATTGCTTCCCAAGGAGAACCCCATGACCGTCTACTACACCGCCGAACACGAATGGATTGACACCACCGACACCCAGGCCGCCGTCGTCGGCATCACCGTGCACGCGCAAGACGCGCTCGGCGACGTGGTGTTCGTCGAGCTGCCCGAAGTCGGGCGCAGCTACACGCAAGGCGAAGTCGCCGGTGTGGTCGAGTCGGTGAAGGCCGCGGCCGACATCTACATGCCGGTGACCGGCGAGGTCACCGAAGTCAACGCCACGCTGCGCGACGACCCGTCGCTGGCCAACTCCGACCCGATGGCCGGTGGCTGGTTCTTCAAGGTCAAGCTGGCCGATCCGGCGCAGCTCGGCGCCCTGATGAACAGCACCGCCTACGACACGCTGCTGCAGGGCCTGTGACCATGCTGATGTCTGCCCAACCCACGCTGGCCGCACTCGAAAACAGCGGCGAATTCGCCGCGCGCCACATCGGCCCGTGCGACGCCGACGAGCAGCGCATGCTGGCTGTCATCGCGCCCGACGTGCCGAACTTCACCCGCCGTGCGCTGATCGAGGCCATCGTGCCGCGTTCGATCGCACGCAGCGCGCCGATGGTGCTGCCCGAGCCGCTGACCGAAGCGCGCGCGCTGGCCGAACTGCGCGACATCGCAAGCCGCAACCGTGTGCTCAAGAGCTGCATCGGCCAGGGCTATCACGGCACGATCACGCCGGGCGTCATCTTGCGCAACGTGCTGGAGAACCCCGCCTGGTACACCGCCTACACGCCGTACCAGGCCGAGATCTCGCAAGGCCGCATGGAAGCGCTGGTCAACTTCCAGACCATGGTGTGCGACCTCACCGGCATGGCGATGTCCGGCGCGTCGATGCTCGACGAAGCCACCTCCGCCGCCGAAGCGATGACGCTGGCCCTGCGCGTGGGCAAGAGCAAATCGACCACCTTCTTCGTGGCCGACGACGTGCTGCCGCAAACGCTCGAAGTGATCCGCACCCGTGCGCGGCCGCTGGGCATCCGCGTGGTCACCGGCGCGGCCGATGACGCGGCGAAGGCCGGCGCTTTTGCCGCGCTGTTCCAGTATCCCGGCGTCAACGGCGTGGTGCGCGACCTGAGCGCGGTGATCACTGATGTGCACGCCGCCGGCGGCCTGGCCATCGTGGCGGCCGACCTGC
>CAIVGK010000161.1 GCA_903905475.1 uncultured Burkholderiales bacterium
ACCCCCGACCACAGATCGGCGAAGTTGGCGAAGAAATTGGTCACGCCGGTGCGAACGAACCTGGGCAAGACGTAGACGTAGCCGGTGGCAGCCGGCTTGATCACATGCGCGTCGAGACCTTCGTTGAAGGCGAACACGCCGCGGTTCCAGGACTCGAACGGATCCTGCGGCACGGGCGCCAAAGCGCGTGATGTGGTGGCACAGCCCTGCAGCAACAGCGTCAGCGCGACGGCGGCGACGGCCAGTGATCGGGTCACGCCCTGAAGGCCTGAGCGGTTCATCATTTGTCTCCCTGGGCGCTGGCGGCCGGAGCCGCGCCGCCATCCGAGGCCTTGTTGTAGAGGAATTGACTGATCAGATTTTCAAGCACCACGGCGGACTGCGTCTGGGTGATGACATCGCCTGGGGCGAGGTTTTTCTCGTTGCCACCCGGCTCGATCCCGACGTACTGCTCGCCCAGCAAGCCGGCGGTCAGGATCTTGGCAGAGCTGTCCTTGGGGAAGGCGAACTTCTCCTGCAACTGCATGGCCACGCTGGCTTGAAAGGTCTTGTCGTCGAAGCTGATCGACTCGACGCGCCCGATCACCACGCCCGCGCTCTTGACCGCCGCCCGGGGCTTCAGGCCGCCGATGTTGTCAAAACGCGCGACCACCGCGTAGGTCTCATCGAAATTGATGCTGAGCAAGTTGCCAGCCTTCAATGCGAGAAACATCACCCCGGCAGCGCCCGCCATCACGAACAGCCCCACCCACACATCATGACGAGATTTTTGCACCGTCAGTCCCCTTGTCGACACATGGTCATCAGATCGAAAACATCATGGCCGTGAGCACGAAATCGAGTGCCAGCACAGCCAACGAAGACACCACGACCGTGCGCGTGGTGGCTTGAGAAACGCCCTCGGGCGTCGGCTTGCAGGTGTAACCCTGCCACAGCGAAACGAAGGTCACGGTCAGACCGAACACGGCGCTCTTGATCACCCCGTTGCCCACGTCCGACCAGGCGCTGACGCCGCCTTGCATCTGCGACCAGAACGCGCCCCCGTCGATGCCGATCAGCGGCACCGCCACCAGCCAGCCCCCCAGCACGCCCACGGCGCTGAACACGCCCGCGAGCAGCGGCATCGCGATCAGACCGGCCACGAAGCGCGGCGCGAGCACCCGCTGCACGGGGTCGACGGCCATCATCTCCATCGCATCGAGTTGCTCGCCCGCCTTCATGAGGCCGATTTCAGCCGTCAATGACGTGCCCGCCCGCCCCGCAAACAGCAAGGCCGACACCACCGGCCCGAGTTCGCGCACCAACGACAGCGCCACCAGCAAGCCCACCGCCTCAGCCGACCCGTAGCGCTGCAGCGTGTAGTAGCCCTGCAAGGCCAGCACGAAGCCGACGAACAGCCCCGACACGCCGATGATCGACAGCGAGCGGTTGCCCACGAAGAAGGTCTGCTCGACGACCAGCGAGAAACGCCGCAGCGCCGCCGGGATCAGCGAGATCAGCCGCACCAGCAGCCGCGCGGCCATGCCGAGTACAACCAGTTTGGTCAAAACGAAGCGCCCGACCCACGCCGGATTGAGCCAGTTCATGCCCGACCTTCCGTGCCAAAGTCTTCAGCCACCGAGACGGCCGGGTAATGGAACTGCACCGGCCCGTCGGGCGAAGCGGTGAAGAACTGGTGCACCAGGGGGTCGGTGCTGGCGCGGATCTCATCGGGCGTGCCCTGGGCGGCGACCCGCCCGTTGGCCAGAAACAAGATGTGGTCAGCGATCGCGAAGGTCTCTTCCACGTCGTGAGAGACCACCACGCTGGTGACCCCGAGCGCATGGTTGAGGTCGCGGATCAGCCGCGAGGCGCTGCCCAGCGAGATCGGGTCTAGCCCGGCGAATGGCTCGTCGTACATGATCAGATCGGGGTCGAGCACGATCGCGCGGGCCAGCGCCACCCGACGTGCCATGCCGCCAGACACCTCGGAGGGCATCAGGTGGCGCGCGCCACGCAAGCCCACGGCATCGAGCTTCATCAAGACCATGTCGCGGATCATCGATTCGCTGAGATGGGTGTGTTCGCGCAACGGAAAGGCCACGTTGTCGAACACCGACAAGTCGGTGAACAGCGCGCCGAACTGGAACAGCATGCCCATGCGCCGGCGCATGGCGTAGAGGCCCTGGCGGTCGAGCCCGGCGAGGTCGGTGCCGTCGAACAGCACCTGCCCGCTCAAAGGCGCCAGCTGGCGCCCGATCAGTCGCAGCAGCGTGGTCTTGCCACCACCTGAAGTGCCCATCACCCCGATGACCTTGCCACGCGGCAGACTGATGTCGACATCCTTGAGGATGATGCGATCGCCATAGCCGCAGGTGACCCCGCGCATTTCAATCAATGCGTCGGAGTGGGAGGATGGGTTTTGTGGTTGCTGACTCATGGGCCGAGGCCGCCCTCGGTAACTGCTCGCGTGGACGGCGGTGGATCATAGGCGAACGCACCCGGGCGACGCCCCATGCCCATTTGACGCGCCGGTGCCACAACGGCCCCGCGCACGACCGGGGTCAACCCGACCGACTGCGCCTCAGCGAGGCAGATCGCTGCGGCCCATCAGGTGCAAGTCGATGGCGCGTGCGGCCTGACGGCCCTCGCGGATCGCCCAGACCACCAGCGACTGGCCGCGGCGCACGTCGCCCGCAGCAAACACCTGCGGCACGTTGGTGGCGTAGCCGGCGGCTTCATCGGTGCCCGCGCGTGCATTGCCGCGCATGTCTTTGTCGATGCCGAACGCGTCGAGCATGCCGGCCACCGGGCTGGTGAAGCCCATGGCCAGCAGCACCAGATCGGCCGGCAGGATCTGCTCGCTGCCAGCCACTTCGACCATCTTGCCGCCGCGCCACTCGACGCGCACCGTGCGCACTGCCTTGACCTTGCCCTTGGCCTTGCCTTCGCCGCCGATGAACTCCTTGGTGGCGATGGCGAACTCGCGGTCGCAGCCCTCTTCGTGGCTCGACGAGGTGCGCAGCTTGGTCGGCCAGTATGGCCACACCAGCGGCTTGTTCTCGTGCTCGGGGGGCATGGGCATCAGTTCGAACTGCGTCACGCTGGCTGCGCCGTGGCGGTTGCTGGTGCCCACGCAATCGCTGCCGGTGTCCCCGCCGCCAATCACGACCACATGTTTGCCATCGGCACGCAACTGGCCCTTGACCTTGTCGCCGGCATTCACCTTGTTTTGCAGCGGCAGGAATTCCATGGCGAAGTGCACGCCTTCGAGGTCACGCCCCGGCACCGGCAGATCGCGCGACAGCTCGGCGCCACCGGCGAGCAGCACCACATCGAACTGGGCCTTGAGTTGCGCCGGGGTGATGACCTCGGTGGCCCAGTTGGTCACCTTGGTGGACTCGGGGATCACGCCCACCAGCACGCCGGTGCGGAAGGTCACACCTTCGGCGCGCATCTGGTCGACGCGCCGGTCGATGTGCAGCTTTTCCATCTTGAAGTCGGGAATGCCGTAGCGCAGCAAGCCGCCGACGCGGTCGTTCTTTTCGAACACCGTCACGTCGTGGCCCACGCGCGCCAACTGCTGCGCCGCGGCCAGACCGGCCGGGCCGGAGCCCACGACGGCCACGGTCTTGCCCGTCTTGGCCTTGGGCACGCGCGGCACCACCCAGCCTTCGGCCCAGGCGCGGTCGATGATCGCGTGCTCGATGCTCTTGATGCCCACCGCGTCGTCGTTGACGTTCAGCGTGCAGGCGGCCTCGCAAGGCGCCGGGCAGATGCGGCCGGTGAACTCGGGGAAGTTGTTGGTCGAGTGCAGCACGTCGATCGCGTTTTTCCAGTCGCCGCGAAACACCAGCTCGTTGAAGTCCGGAATGATGTTGTTGACCGGGCAGCCGCTGTTGCAAAACGGCGTGCCGCAGTCCATGCAGCGTGCGCTCTGGATCTTGGCCTCATCGTCTTTCAGGCCGATCACAAATTCCTTGTGGCTCTTGAGGCGCAGCTCGATGGGCTGGTAGCCCTCTTCCAGGCGCTCGAACTCCATGAATCCGGTGATTTTTCCCATGATGAATTTGCTTCCTGCTGACTCGCTGATGGATGGGGTCGGTATTGCGCGGTGGGCGCGTGACGGGGTCACTTCGCCGCGGGCGCCTTGGGCTTGCTGGCCTTGGCGGTGGTGGGTGCCGCATCGACCACCGCAGCCGGCGCTTCGACAGCCGCCTTGGCCGCCATCTCGCCGAGCGCACGCTTGTACTCGTTGGGGAAGACCTTCACGAACTTGGTGCGCGACACCTCCCACTGGTCAAGCAGGTGGCGCGCTTGCAGCGAGCCGGTCCACTTGTGGTGGTCCTCGATCAGGCGCTTGAGGATCGCGTCGTCGGTCTGCCCCTTGTGCCAGGTCGCCTTGTTGCCGGCAGCGGTCTGTTCGGCCGGCGGCAGCACGCGCTCGAGGCTCACCATCGACGTGTTGCAGCGCGAGGCGAACTGCCCCAGCGGGTCGTACACGTAAGCCATGCCGCCGCTCATGCCGGCAGCGAAGTTGCGGCCGGTTTCGCCCAGCACGACCACGGTCCCGCCGGTCATGTACTCGCAGCCGTGATCGCCGGTGCCTTCGACCACCGCCGTGGCGCCTGACAGGCGCACCGCAAAGCGCTCGCCGGCCACGCCGCGGAAGAACGCTTCGCCACTGGTCGCGCCGTACAGCACCGTGTTGCCCACGATGATGTTTTGCGTGGCATCACCGCGGAACTCGAGGCTCGGACGGATCGCGATGCGCCCGCCGCTCATGCCCTTGCCGGTGTAGTCGTTGGCGTCGCCGATCAGATAGAACGTGATGCCCTGGGCCAAAAAGGCGCCGAAGCTCTGGCCGCCGGTGCCTTCCATCTGGATGAAGATGGTCTGGTCGGGCAGGCCTTGCGGATGCCGCCGGACCAGTTCGCCCGACAGCATGGCGCCCACGGTGCGGTTGACGTTGCGCACCGCGTGCATGAACTGCACCTTCTCGCCGCGCTCGAGCGCTGGCTTGCACTTTTCGATCAGCTCCACGTCGAGCGCGCAGGTCAATCCGTGGTCTTGCTCTTCGACCTGGCGACGCGGCACCTCGGCCGGGGCTGCCGGCAGATGGAAGATGCGCGAGAAATCCAGCCCCTTGGCCTTCCAGTGATCGAGCCCCTTGCGGGTGTCGAGCAAATCAGCGCGACCGACCAGATCGTCGAACTTGCGCACGCCCAGTTGGGCCATGATCTGACGCGCTTCTTCGGCGACGAAGAAGAAGTAGTTCACCACGTGCTCGGGCTTGCCCTGGAACTTGGCGCGCAGCGTCGGATCTTGCGTGGCCACACCCACCGGGCAGGTGTTGAGGTGGCACTTGCGCATCATGATGCAGCCCTCGACCACCAGCGGCGCGGTGGCAAAGCCGAATTCATCGGCACCGAGCAGCGCGCCGATGACCACGTCGCGGCCGGTCTTCATCTGGCCGTCGGTCTGCACGCGGATGCGGCTGCGCAGGCGGTTGAGCACCAGCGTTTGCTGCGTCTCGGCCAAGCCCAGTTCCCACGGCGACCCGGCGTGCTTGATGGAACTCCAGGGCGATGCGCCCGTGCCGCCATCGTGGCCGGCGATCACCACGTGGTCGGCCTTGGCCTTGGCCACGCCAGCGGCAATCGTGCCCACGCCGACTTCGCTGACCAGCTTGACGCTGATGCTGGCACGGTGGTTCACGTTCTTCAGGTCGTGGATCAACTGCGCCAAGTCCTCGATCGAATAGATGTCGTGGTGCGGGGGGGGCGAGATCAGCCCGACGCCGGGCACCGAGTAACGCAAGAAGCCGATGTACTCGCTGACCTTGCCGCCCGGAAGCTGCCCGCCCTCACCGGGCTTGGCGCCCTGAGCCATCTTGATCTGGATCTGATCGGCGCTGCTGAGGTACTCGGTGGTCACGCCAAAGCGGCCCGAGGCCACCTGCTTGATCTTGCTGCGCAGCGAGTCGCCCGCTTGCATCTCGTAGTCGGTCACCACGACCTGGTTGCCCACCACGTCGCTGACCTTGGTGCCGGCGGTGATCGGGATGCCCTTGAGTTCGTTGCGGTAGCGCGCCGGATCCTCGCCGCCTTCGCCGGTGTTGCTCTTGCCGCCGATGCGGTTCATCGCGATGGCCAGCGTGCTGTGCGCCTCGGTCGAAATGGAGCCGAGCGACATCGCGCCGGTGGCAAATCGCTTGACGATCTCGGCGGCAGACTCGACCTCATCGAGCGCAATGGCCTTGGCCGGATCGAGCTTGAACTCGAACAGCCCGCGCAGCGTCATGTGACGGCGCGACTGGTCGTTGATCAGCTGCGCGTACTCCTTGTAGGTCTCGAACTCGTTGGCCCGCGTGCTGTGCTGCAGCTTGGCGATGGCGTCGGGCGTCCACATGTGCTCTTCGCCACGAGCGCGCCAGGCGTATTCACCGCCGGCGTCGAGCATGTTCTCGAGCACCGGATCGTCGCCAAAGGCCGCCTGGTGCATGCGCAGCGCTTCTTCGGCCACCTCGAAAACGCCGATGCCGCCGACTTGCGTGGCGGTGCCGCGGAAGTACTTGTCGACCATCGCCTTTTCGAGGCCGATGGCTTCAAACAACTGGGCGCCGCAGTACGACATGTAGGTCGACACGCCCATCTTGGACATGATCTTCGACAGCCCCTTGCCGATCGCCTTGATGTAGTTGTAGATCGCCTTTTCGGCCGACAGATCGGCCGGCAGGTCGCGCCGCAGGTTGGCGAGCGTCTCCAGCGCGAGGTACGGGTGAACCGCCTCGGCACCGTAGCCGGCCAGCACCGCGAAGTGATGCACCTCGCGCGCCGAGCCGGTTTCCACCACCAGCCCGGCGGTGGTGCGCAGCCCTTCGCGCACCAGGTGCTGGTGGATCGCCGACAGGGCCAGCGCCGCCGGGATCGCCACCTGCTCGCGGCCCATGTGGCGGTCGCTGATGATCAGGATGTTGTGGCCGCTGCGGATCGCGTCGACCGACTCGGCGCACAGCGAAGCCAGCTTCGCTTCGACGCCTTCATCGCCCCACGCCACCGGGTAGGTGATGTCGATCTCATGGCTCTTGAACTTGCCGGCGGTGTGCTTTTCGATGCCACGCAGACGCACCATGTCGTCGAAGTCGAGGACAGGCTGCGGCACTTCGAGCCGCATCGGCGGGTTCACCGCGTTGATGTCGAGCAAGTTGGGCTTGGGACCGATGAAGCTCACCAGCGACATCACGATCGCTTCGCGGATCGGGTCGATCGGCGGGTTGGTGACCTGCGCGAAGAGCTGCTTGAAGTAGTTGTAGAGCGGCTTGCTCTTGTCCGACAGCACGGCCAGCGGCGAGTCATTGCCCATCGAGCCGGTGGCTTCCTCACCGGCCTGCGCCATCGGGCTCATCAGGAACTTGATGTCTTCTTGCGTGTAGCCAAACGCCTGCTGGCGGTCGAGCAGGGTTTCGGTGAACACCGGCGCGACGCCGTCGGCGGGCACGTTCTCGAGCTTGGTGCGCACGCTTTCGATCCACTGGCGGTACGGCTTGGCCGAGGCGAACTGGTTCTTGAGTTCCTCGTCGTCGACGATGCGGCCCTGATCGAGGTCGATGAGGAACATCTTGCCCGGCTGCAGGCGCCACTTCTTGATGATCTTGTTCTCGGGGAACGGCAGCACGCCCGACTCGGAGGCCATCACCACCAGATCGTCATCGGTGACCGCATAGCGCGCGGGGCGCAGTCCGTTGCGGTCGAGCGTCGCGCCGATCTGGCGGCCGTCGGTGAACACCATCGCGGCCGGGCCATCCCACGGCTCGAGCATCGCGGCGTGGTACTCGTAGAACGCACGGCGCCGCTCGTCCATGGTGGTGTGCTGCTCCCAGGCCTCGGGGATCATCATCATGGCGGCGTGCGCCAGCGAGTAGCCGCTCATGGTCAGCAGCTCAAGCGCGTTGTCGAAGGTGGCGGTGTCGCTTTGCCCTTCGAAGCTGATCGGGTAGAGCTTTTGCAGGTCGTCGCCCAGCACGGGGGACTTCATCACGCCTTCACGGGCGCGCATCCAGTTGAAGTTGCCCTTGACGGTGTTGATCTCGCCGTTGTGCGCCACCATGCGGTACGGGTGGGCCAGCGGCCACTCGGGGAAGGTGTTGGTCGAAAAGCGCTGGTGCACCAGCGCCAGTGCCGAGGTCGTGCGCGGATCGCTCAGGTCCTTGTAGTAACGGCCCACCTGGTCGGCCAGCAGCAGCCCCTTGTAGATGATGGTGCGGCAGCTCATGCTGGGCACGTAGTACTCGTGGCTGTGGGTGAGGTTCAAGTGCTGGATCGCGCTGGAAGCGGTCTTGCGGATCACGTACAGCTTGCGCTCGAGCGCATCGGGCACGATCACGTCGTGTCCGCAGCCGATGAAGATCTGGCGGATCACCGGCTCTTTCTCGCGCACGGTGGGCGACATCGGCATGTCGACATCCACCGCCACGTCGCGCCAGCCCAGCAGCACCTGTCCCTCGACGCGCACGGCGCGCTCGAGCTCTTGCTCGCAAGCCAGCCGTGAGGCGTGTTCCTTGGGCAGGAAGATCATGCCCACGCCGTACTCGCCGGGCGCCGGCAGGTCGATGCCCTGAGCGGCCATCTCGGCGCGATACAGGTCGTCAGGAATCTGGATCAGGATGCCCGCGCCGTCGCCCATCAGCTTGTCGGCACCCACCGCGCCGCGGTGGTCCAGGTTCTCAAGAATCTTCAGGCCCTGCTCGACGATCGAGTGCGACTTGTGGCCCTTGATGTGCGCGATGAACCCCACGCCACAAGCGTCATGCTCATGGGCCGCGTTGTACAAACCTGATTCGGAGGCCGCACCGATTTCCTGCGCACTGGCTGGAGGCTGAGGACGGGTGGACATGGCGGCTCCTTGAAAATTGGACGGGCGAATTTACTGCGGTGCAGCATTCAACTCAAGGGTTTTTAATTGGGGTCAGTCACCAATTAACTCACCCAACCACCACCCAACCCCATAAATGGGGACACACAGGTCACCCGATCGGTGCACAAATCGCCCCCTCAGCCCGTCTGCCGCCCCAGGGGAGGTCGTCCGCGCGGTGCCGGCGAGGCTCGACGGCCTGCCAGCGCACCAATTTCAGCCAGAAATGGAGGTGATCCCAAGGCCCAACCCTTGAGCAGCGTGCTCTCGATGCGTCTCACATCCGCCGCACTCAGCGGGCGTTCGAGCAAGCGGCGATACGCCGCATCGCGCTCGAACGGCGTGTTGCCCAACTTCCAGTAGGCCGAGTCGGCCGGCATCGCCGCGACCGCCGCGTCACTGCGCAGACCTGCGTGGTGGCCCGCACTGGACCACGGGAACTCGACCGCCGACCCCTGAAACCCCTGGCGCTGGGCCGCCTGCTCGACGAACAGCACGCAGTTCAGCAACTCGGTGGCCGACTCCAGCGGAGCCGAGCAGAACCGGCTTTGCCACAGCGCGCCCGAGCGCTGGTGGCGACGGTTGAACGCGCCGACGAACTGGCGCGTGAGCGCTTGCACCATCTTGCCCAGCGACTCCGCACTTGGCGGGATCAGCAGCAACTGCGTTTGCTGGCCCAGCAGCGCGTAGGCGATGACGGCCACCTCGTGCTCGTCGCAGCACTGGCGCAGCGCCAGTGCAAACGCCTGCTGATCCACAGCGTCCGACAAGCCCTCGCAGCCCGCGACCACCCTTTGCTGAACCAGATGCGGCAGCTGCGGAACGATCAATCGCTTCAGTCGTGCCATGGAGCAGCCGAAGACAAGTCAGTGGTGCCGATGCGGGTCGCGAATGTCATGGCGCCTGACGTGCCTTTGTCTGGATTCGAGAAATCTGCACGGCGTTCATGCCGCCCATCCGGGCGAAGGAACCGCCGACCTGGTCCGGCAACCGCCCCAGCGGCCCGCCCCACTATGGTTCATGGGCAAGCTCCATCGAGGCGGCGGTTGGCAGGCTGGGTTCGATGAAGGTTCAAAGAGGTTCTGACTTGAAACATCTCTCTCGCGGGTTCACGTTGATCGAGCTGATGGTGGTGATCGCCTTGCTGGCAATCATCGCATCGGTCGCTGCGCCGAACCTTCGCGCGGTCGTGGTTCGCAACAAGGTCGCCAACGTGGGCAACGAGTTTGCGTCAGCATTGCAGCAAGCGCGTGCGCTGGCGGTGTCGCGCAACAGCTGCATGTCGCTGTGCGTGGCGTCGGCCAATAACGCCACCACCTGCGCCGCCACAGACGTGGCGGATGCCGACTTCCTGGCCAACGGCTGGCTGATCTTCCAGAACCCGACGTGCGACGCCACCGCGACCAATCCGGCCGGGGCCGACATTGCGGGCACGGTGCTCCAGCAGCGTTCCGGTGAGGCCTCCGGGTACACGCTGCAGCCATCGTCTTCGGCCTTGAACATCGTGCTGTTCGACCCGCGGGGTTACGCCAACCTCACGGCCACCGGCAATTTCCAGATTCAACCGCCCGCGGGCGTCGCATCGAGCTACCGGCGCACCGTGTGCCTCGACGCGGCAGGTCGCCCCACGGTGCGGCAGTACTCGGCCAACTGCAACTGACACCATGATCTCCATGCCCACCTCCGCCGCCGCATCCCGCCTGCGCCGACCGCGCTGCGCACACACGGGCAGCTCGCTCATCGAAGCGCTGGTGGCCATGCTGGTGCTGTCGATCGGCCTGCTGGGCATCGCCGGGCTGTCGGCGGCATCGCTGCGCTATTCGCAAGGCGGCTGGGCACGCGCATCGATCTCGTCGGGGCTGTCCGATCTGGCCGACCGCGTGCGGGCCAACCCGACAGCGACCGTCAACGCCTATGCGTTCGCCACCACCAACTACGCGGCCCAACGTACCGCCCTGGAAGCCGGAGACGTCGCCATCACCACCGACTGCATGACCACCACGTGCACCGCCTTGGAACTGGCCGACTTTCATCTGACCGAATGGCGCCTTGGGCTGAACCGCAGCATGCCCGGCTCGGCCGTGTGGGTGTCCGGGCGACGCGACGAGGGCTATCAGGCCACGGTGATGTGGTTCGACAAGACCTTTGTCATCGGCGACGGCGTGACGCTGGATGGATCGGCCACCTGCACGGCGGCCATGACCGGCATCACGGCGCGCCAGTGCTGCCCGGCAGACGCACAGGTCATCAACGGCGTGCGCTGCACCAACATGACGATCGTGCCATGAGCATTCCCTGCCAACACCCCGCGGCGCAACGCCGCATCCCCACTCGCCCGGCGCAGTGCGGCGTGAGCCTGGTCGAGCTGCTGGTCGGTTTGGTCATCGGCATCGTGCTGTCGCTGGCCGCTTCGGCGCTGTACCTGGGCACCCGGGAGACAGCGCGCGGCTCGCAGGCCATTTCGGATGTGAACGAGACCGGCAAGATCGCGCTCGACATGATCGGCCGCGAGATCCAGAAGGCCGGCTTCTACCCCGCCCAGTTCGGTACCAACTGGACCACCAACGACCAGTTCGCGGGCGATTTTTTCAACGCCAAGGACGCCACCAAGGAAGTCTTCAACTCCGGCATCTTCGGCTGCGACAACGCCAGCTACGACCCGAGCACCCAGGCCTGCGCGACCGCTGTCGAAGGCAAGCCCGACTCCATCATCCTCAATTACTTTGCCTCGCCCGAGTTCGGTGACGACTCCCTGCTGGGCAACACCAACGACTGCAACCGCAGCAAGGTGTCCAACGACGCCGACAACGCCACGCGCAGCGCGGCGGGGCTGCCGGTGTTCGTGTCGAATCGGTTCGGCATCCTTGCGGGCAGCGCCTATGTCGACACCGATGGAAACACGGTCAACGCCAACAACCTGGGCTGCCACGGCAACGGCAACGAAGCGGCAGCCATGCAATCCGCGCTGCAAGGCGTCGACGATCTGGTCATCCGTTACGGCGTGTATTCGGGCGACGGCTCCGAGCAGTCGCCGACCGACTTCATGACAGCCACCGATGTGAACGCCCAGCCCTTGGTCGGCGGACGCACGGGCTGGCAGCGGGTCACCGCGGTGAGCGTGTGTGTGCTCGTCCGATCGGTGAGCAACGGTCGTCAGGAAGACAAGACCGGCAGCGAGCGCACCTACATCGACTGCCATGGTGCGGCGCTCACCTTGCCAGCGGGAAACCGCTACATCCACAAGAGCTTCCAGCGGGTGTACGCCGTGCGAAACAACCTGAGCGGCATCCTGTGAGCCCGCACGCCATGAACTCAAGACGCACGCAGACTCAGCGCCCCCTCATGCGCGGGATCGCGCTGCCGGTGGTGCTGATGTTCTTGCTGGTGATCACCATCGCGGCGGTCTTCGGCATCCGGCGCTCGACGCTCGGCGAAGGCATCACCCGCAACCAGCTCGATTACGAGATCGCCCGCCAGGCGGCCGAGGCAGCCCTGCGAGACGCCGAACGCGACTTGTTTTCCTCGTACAGCGCCAAGCCTGCCAACGCCGCGTGCGATCGCAGCGCTGACCGTCCGCTCAAGGACAAGCTGGTGCCCGGGCTGTGGGAATCGACGTGCCCCAAGGGCCAGTGCCGCGTCAGCCCCGACTTCCTGGCCGCGAGCAACTACACCACGATGGCGAATGCCCAGGCCTGGTGGCCCGCCGCCAAGGGCGGCTTGTGGGGCGACAACGCGGTGCTCCCGGCGAACTGCACGTTCTCGGGCGGCGTGCCCATCGGCACGTTCACTGGCACGCCCAACATCGGCGGCGTGGCGCGACAGCCCGAATACCTGATCGAGTGGATCGATCGCCAGGCTGACGCGGTGATGCGCATCACCGCGCGGGGCTTTGGAACCGACCTCAACACCGAAGTGGTGCTGCAAAGCTATGTGCGCGCGCCCAACTGAATCCTGACCCGGGGGATCCCCATGAAAAAACCACCCCTGATCTTCGCGTTCGCGCTGGCCGTCATGGCGGGCTCGGCGGCAGCCGTCCTCAGCACGGTGCCGCCCAACATCGTCTCGACGCTGCAGAACAAGCCGATGGTGATGCTGACGGCGTCGAAGGACGTCACGATGTTCTGGAAGGCTTACACCGACTTCGAGGATCTCGATTTCGACGGCATCATCGACTACACCTACAAGCCGACCTTCAGCTACTACGGCTACTTCGACCCCGAGAAGTGCTACACGTACAGCTCGGCCAGCAGCGGCCGGTTCGAGCCTTTTGGCGACGTCAGCAGTTCGGGCTCGGATGCTGGCAAACGCTACTGCACCGCGGGCAGCGGCCAGTGGAGCGGCAACTTCCTCAACTGGGCCACGACCTCACGCATGGACGTGCTGCGCAAGGTGTTCTACGGCGGTCTGCGCTCGGTCGACTCGACCACCGACACCACGCTCGAGCAATCCTTCGTCCCGCGCAACAGCCAAGCGTTTGTCAAGTACTACAACGGCTCTGACCTGAATCGGGTCACGCCCTTTGACAGCTCCAACTCGCAAAAATACGGCATCACGATGTGTCGCCGGGTGGCCGAAAGCACCGGCGTTTCGCAAACCGATGCGCTCACCCCACAGCTGCGCGTGGCCATCGGCAACGTCGCGCTGTGGAACATGACTGAAGTGCGCACCTGCAACTGGTCGACCGAAATCAACTACACGTGGAACGCCAACACGATCGACTTCCTGAAAAACAACTACGTCACGCCGACCGGTGTCAAAGGCTCGGCCGACGGTGATTACGTCCACAAGGCGAGTGCCCCGGTGCAGGCCACGGAGGGCGCCACCTACAGCAGCAGTGGCACGCTGGGGCCCAACTTCACGGCACGGGTTCAGGTCTGCGTGAGCGGCAAGCTCGAGCCCGGCTGCAAGCAGTACGGGACGGTCTACAAGCCGACCGGGCTGTTGCATGAGTTCGGCGAGAGCTCCGCCAGCGGCAGCCAGGCAGCACGTGCCGAATTCGGCCTGCTGATGGGCTCTTACGACAACAACCTGGAAGCCGGCGTGTTGCGCAAGAACATGGGTGAGCTCAATGACGAGATCAACGCCAGCACCGGTCAATTCAAGAGCGCCGGCACCGGCAAAGGCGGCATCATCAAGTCGCTCAACGAAATCACCCTGTTCGGCTACAACGTCAGCACCGGAAATTACGACACCGGCTCGTGCCCTGCGGCGGGCCGCTTCTCGGACGTGCTGGTCAACGGAAACTGCCCCTCATGGGGCAACCCGGTGGGCGAATTGCTGCTGGAGTCCACGCGCTACTACGCCGGCAAGGCTGCCAGCAAGACGGCAGGCACCAAAGACACGGCGGTGGGCCTGCCCACCACCACCTGGGTGGACCCGCTGAGCACCGCCGCTGACAACGCAGTCATCAATGGCGGTCTCAAGCGGCATGAGTTGTACGGACGGGGTATTTGCCGACCACTGAACATGATCACCGTGTCGGGCGGCATCAACAGTTACGACGAAGTGACGGGGCTGGCAGCGTTCAGCGACATCAGCAGCACCAGCTCGGCCACCGCACTGACCAAGATCATCGGCGACAAAGAAGGGATCACGGGCACCGCGCGATTGGTGGGCAACAACGGCGGGTCGGGTGCCACAGACGCCGACCTCCAGTGCACCTCCAAGACAGTGAGCGACCTCGGGTTGGTGCAAGGTGCCTGCCCTGACGGCCCCAATTTCCGTGGCACCTATCTGGGTGCCGGCGTGGCCCACTACGCCAACACCAAACGCATCCGCAGCGATCTGAACACGGTCGCCAGCGGCATTCCCGACCTGCCCTACAACG
>CAIVGK010000162.1 GCA_903905475.1 uncultured Burkholderiales bacterium
CGCCTCGATGTGCCGCTCCTCGCCGACCCAGGCGTTGTAGCCGATCAGTCCGATGTAGCCGGTGCCGTGCAGCAGCGTTTGCGCCACGATCGCGTTGTTGTCCTTGTCGGCCGACAGGTGGCAGTCGCTGCAGGTCTTGGTCTCGGTCTTGCGCTCGGTGTGCGGGTAATGCGGCGCGAAGGCCTGGCTGGAATAGCCGCTCGACGAGGTGGGTGGTTGCTGGATGTAGATCTTTTCGCGGTTGGCATTCGTCGACGACAGCACCAGCGCCGAGGACGAGCGCACCGGGGTGATCTTGCTGCCCTTGACCGGGCCGTGGCGGCCCAGGTGGAACATGTCGTCACGCAGCACCTGCGGGTTGTAGGTGGCGAAGTTGCGCGTGGAGCCGCCCTCGTAGTGGTGTCGCTCGGTCTTCTCGTTGGCCTCGATCGGCAAGTGGCAACCGGAGCAGCTGGTGGTCCACGACAGGTGGCAGCTCTGGCAGGTCATCTTGTCGTCGCCATGCGCCTTTTTGGCCTTGTCCATGCCGCCCGCCGTCCCGCCGGCCCAGCGCTGGTCGACGCCGTCGAGGTCGCCCGCGCTCACCAGCTTGGCACGCGCCGCCTTGGCGTTGTAGTCAGGGTGCCGCGGGTTGACCGAGTCCTTGACCAGCGACATCGTCCATTCCAGCTGCGGGTCCATGACCGAGCGCTGGACCAGGTGGCCGTCTTTCCACTCGAAGCGCCGGCGCCCGTCGGGGGTGCGCAGCACGCTCATGTCGGTGCCACCCGGGCGGGCGGCCGGGCCGGATGTCTTCAGGTTGGGGTAGCGCTCGGAGGTGCCGTGGCAGTCCGAGCATTCGATCTCGATGGCCGCGGCCACCTCGCCGTAGAGGTGCCCGTTGCCGTGCGAGTCTTGCGAGAAGTGGCAGTCCGAGCAGTGCATGCCTTTTTCGAGGTGGATCGACGTCAGGTGCACCGACTTCTTGAACTTCTGCGGGTCGTCGTCGCTCACGGCGGCGCCGTCCTTGTCGAGCAGGGTGCCCTTGCGGTCGCGCTTGAACACGGCGCGGAAGTTCCAGCCGTGGCCGTGGTAATCGGCGAACTGCGTGTCCTTGAGCTGCGGGTTGAGCGCAGACACCTCCTTGAGGAACTCCGGGTCACGCCAGTTGCCGCGCACGGCGGCGGCCTCGGGGTTGCGCTCGAGGGTGCTGCGCCGCTCGTCTTCGCTCGGGTAGTGCTGCTTCTTCGGCCACATTGCCGGCGCGTCCGATTCGTAGTCCCACATCGTGTAGCCGTAGAAGCTGTTCACGAAGATGTTGGGCTGGTGCATGTGGCAAATCATGCATTGCGACGACGGGATCGCGCGGGTGAACTCGTGCTTGAGCGGGTGCCCGGTCTGGGTTTTGGAGATCGTCGGATCGGCCGTCTGGCTGCGGCCATCGTTGCCGAACTTGGCATAGGGCCCCGAGTGCGCGGGGTTGCGATCGTTGGCATAGACCACGTGGCAGCCCGCGCAACCCGATGAGCGGTAGTCCCCGGGCTGGTCGTTGGTGCCCATGAACCACATCATCGGGTCATTGAGCCGGGACTTGGTGATGTTGAGGATAGGCACCGCGATGCGCGAGCCCGTGCCGGGCCCCCGATTGGATTGCCGGAAATCAGGGCGCCCCGGCTCATCGAGGGCTTGCAGCTTGCCGCTGCTGTTGGGCAGCGCGACCTCCGGGAACTGGCTGCCGATCACGCGCCCGCCGCGCTCGAAGACCCGAAAGACGTCGGCCGGCGGCACCGTCTCCCAGGCCGGCAGCGGGAACAGTTGCGGCAAGACGCCCTTGAGCGTCATCCACTCGTCCGGTGTGACCGGGTTGAGGATGGTCGCCGGATCGCCCTGGCCGGTGTAGGACTCGCCGAGCACCGCATGCTTGAACGGCAGGATGCCGTTGTTGTAGGCGGCACCCGCCCAGAACATCGCGCCGGTGGCCATCAGGCTGCGCTCGGCGGCCTGGATCACCGGCAGGTGACAGGCCCCGCACGACTCGCGCGCGACGCGGTAGTCGGACGGATTGATGAAGCGCACGAAGTCGGGGTGCTCGCGGTTGAGCAGCGTGTAGCTGCGCTTCGGGTTTGCCGAGGCCGGTGCTTGCCAGTCCTGGGCAAAGCGGGGTGCCACGTGCGCCTTGTTCATGGCCGCGAGGTAGCTCGCCGAGTCCGCCCCGCCGTACTCCGAGCCGGCATGCCGTACGACGCTGGCATCGCCGCCGTGGCAGTCGGCGCAGCCCAGCGTCACCGCCGGGTTCGCGTGCATGGTGTGGCGATCCGACGCGCTGTGGCAGGTGATGCAGCCTGCCGACTTGCGATCGGCGTCGGCCTGTGTTTGCTGCTTGGGCGCCGGCGGGCTGGCGCTCGCTGTCACGGTGCCCGGTCCCCGGGTAGGCAGAACCTCGGCCAGCCCGATGATCGAACAGGCCAGGAGCACGGCGGTGGTGAGCAGGCGTTTCATCAGTAGGTCAGCAAAAGGTTCGCCAGCAGCGAGTACTGCGTGGCGTCGAGCGAGTTGCCGTAGAGCTCGCGCAGACCGCGGCCGGGGATCAGCGCCGCCGCGGAGAGGTTGAACACCACGTTTTGAGTGAAGAAGGGTCGGTACTGGAGCCCGAGTGACACGTCCACGCCGATGTGCGAGCTGCGCAGGCGCTGGTTGCGCAGCACTTCGAGCGAAGCGAGTTCGTCGAAGTGCAGGTCATTGACGTTGCCGATCAGCCGCAGGCCGGGCCGCAGGTCCAGGTCGGCGCCGATGCCCAGCAGGTTCAGCCCGGGGTTGGTGAAGTTCGACTGACCGAACTCGCGCGACGAGCGCAGCGACGGCAGCAGGCCGTTGCGCATCGACAGCGCCACGCCGCCGCCGCCGATCAGCGGCACGCCCTGGCGGATCCAGTAGCTGGTGTCGGCTCCCGCGAATTGCGGGTTCTCCAGCACCGCATCGAACCCGCCAGCCTTGCCATCGAAGGGGTTCTTGTCGCCGGAGGCGTGCAGGGCGCTTGCCCGCAGGCGCACCCAGTCGAAGTCGCGCGACAGCTCGATCGCACCGAAATACGCGCCGATGCGCTCCTTGCGGTTGGAGATGACGCCCGGGTCGGTGTGGCCGGTGGCGTAGTACGCAGAGCCGCTGAGGTTGAGCTTGCCGAGGTGGCCGTCGGTGCTGTAGCCCAGGTAGGTCACGTCGTAGTTGTGCCCCCGGCCGGTGCCCAGCACCGCGGGCCGCTCTAGAAAGCCGTTGGCGTTGTACCGGTCCGCCCGGTTGCCCTCGCGGTTGCGGTTGTGCAGCAGCGTGAACTCCGAGGTCAGCCCGAGTGCCAGCAGGTCCTGGCGGTAAGCGGTGAGCAA
The DNA here is from genome assembly GCA_903905475.1 of uncultured Burkholderiales bacterium. GTDB lineage: Bacteria > Pseudomonadota > Gammaproteobacteria > Burkholderiales > Burkholderiaceae_C > PBB1. The sequence continues at coordinate 3,360 of CAIVGK010000162.1, forward strand.
GAACACGTCGTCGGCGCGCATGCGCCGGGAGATGTCGTTGAGCCCGCTGTTGGTGTCTTTTTCGAGCCGGCGAAACCAGCCGGCGTTGTACTGCCAGTGGTTGTTGTCGCGGGTGCCGAACAGGCGCGCACCAAAGGCCTGGTCGAGAAACAGGAACCCGCGGAAATCCGCCGTGATGGGCTGGATGCCGATGCGCAGGCTGTCGAAGTCGAAGCGCGGCGACACATCGCGCAGGTGCTTGTCGATGAACAGCTCTTGCACGCCCACGAAGCTGTCGTTGCGGTTGCGTCCGGCGCTGGGGTCGATGTTGACCGCGCGGACCTCCTGGGTCTGCGTGCGGTTCGCATTGAAGACCGGCACGAAGCGCAACTCGTAGTCGGGCGGGCGGAAGGTGGTGTCACCCTTGATGAGCGACAGGCTGACGATGACGGTCTGCGACAGCGTGGTCTGGTGGCCGCGCCCCAGCACACCGTTGGTGCCGGGGTCCAGGCTCGACTGCGCGCCAGACGGTGTGGGCAGCCGGCGGTTTTCGAGCAGGGTGTCGGAGACCACCGCCAGGTTGAAGAACCACTCCTTGCCCAGCAGGTTCTCGAGCACGGGCAGATCGCCCTTGAGCACGTTGGGGTTGTAGGGGTCCAGCAGGTCGTAGGGCAGCAGGCCCAGCGATTCGACCAGCCGCCAGCGGTCGCGCACCGGCAGCGACTCGCCGTGGTGCAGCGCCGACGGCGGCCCCACCCGCGACGGGTCGATGAGCGCCACCGAGGGCTCGATGGGCGCGCCTTGCGGACGCGCCCGCTCGATCGGCCCCGCAGGCACGCCACTGCCGTCGGCGCTCAGGCGGTCGCCGGGTGCCACGGTGCGCACGGAGAACGACTCTCCCAGGGCGGTGGTCACGTGCCGCACCCAGCCCGGCTCGCCCGAGACGCGGCGGATGCGGTACCACTCGCCCGAGCGCAAGTCGGACTCGAGTTCGCTGCCCTGCTCCGCGCGGCCCACGATGTCGGCGCTGCTCGAGGGCTCCAGGTGGATGGGCGCTTGAAGGCCTTCGACCAGCAGCAAGTAACGCGGCCCGGGCTTCTCGGTCTTCGCGCTCGTGATGCCCGCAGGCGCCACGGCCGCCTTGATGAATACCGTCAGGGTCTTGCCCGTCACCTCGGTTCGGTAAGAGGCGGGCTGGTTCAGCGCGATGACCAACCGGGCCCGATCCGGCGCACTCGCGATCCGGAGGGTGCGCGCGCAGCCGCCCACCAGGTCGAAGTTGCGCAGGCGCATGCCGTTGGAGACGCCCCGCACGTCAATCGTGATCCGCGCAGGGCTGTCGATCAGGAAGCTCGACGGGGCGGCCACGAGCGCTTCCGAGAACTCGATGGTGATGATTTCCGTGTCGCCTTGCACGCTGCTGCCGACCGACTCGACGACCGGCTGCCCCGTGGCCGCCACGGCCCACGACGCGCCCGGCAGGCACGCCGTCAGCAAGGCCAGCCACAGCCAGCGTGTGCGCAGAAGGCGCGGCAAGTCAGAGTCCACCGCACACGTCGCTGGTGGTGCTGTCGAGGAACGGCGCGACCGGGCAGTTGACGTAGCGCAGACGCGAGCCGGTTCCCTGCGGCTCCAGCGTGTCCGCGCGCAGGTCCTTCGGCGCATTGCCGATCCCGGTGCCCAGCGCCTTGCCCGCCTTGTCGAGGCTCAGGAAGCCGATCAGGTCGCTTTGCTCGGTGCCGTCGCCCGACACGCCGATGCCACCGACGAGCTGGTCGCCGCGGTAGATCGGGAAGCCGCCACCGAACAGCGTGATGCCGTTGCGGATGCGCTGGTTGCCGGTGCACCCGGGGGTCCGGTCACCGCCCAGGGCGGCGACCAGCTGGTTGTAGACGAGGTCGAGCGCCAGACCGTTGTTGAAGATGCTCCAGCTCGGCAAGGGCTTGGACAAGGGGCCCGCAGGTTCGCGGTCGATGCCATCCGGAAAGGTCGGCGCCGAGATGTTGCCGATGGATCGGGTGGAAAAGGCGGTGCCGTTGCTGAAGGTTCCCGAGCCCAGCAGGCCTGTCGCGGCCGAGACGTACGAAGCGATCGGAGAGCGCACGGTGGACGGGCTCGAGCCCAGGCCTGCGTAGGCCGCATCGGGCAGGCCGCGCAGATCGCTGGCCGCGGCCGGGTTCGAGAAGAACGCCGCGGTGCGTGCCTTTTGCACCACCACATCGGCGCTGTCGACCAGCGCGTCGGGCGAGCGCACATGGCCGAGGATCTCGCCGTTGGTGTCGACCACCACCGCCGACACCTGCGCGCTCAGCCCCAGCGGCCGGCGGATCTGCGCCCGCGTGCGGTTGGCCACCTCGAGCGCGCTCTTGAGGATCTGGGTGACTTCGGCCGCGCTCAGGTGGCCAGACCCATCGGTGCCGTCCGTGGGCGGAAAGCGCACCCGATCTTCTTCGTCGACCAGCACGTAGGCCCCGGAGCCCGCCAAGGCGCTGCTGGTGTCGGCGCGGATGCCCGAGGCAGCCGAGCCGTATTCGGTCCCGGCCACGACCTGACCACCAGCGTAGTAGCCCGGTACCGCGACGAACACGCCGCTGCCGCTGGCGACGACTGCCGGCGCATTGGCTGGAACGCTGGCCGTCTCGTCGCTGTCGGTGAAGCGCAGGAAGTTGTTGTCCGCCGTGATGCGGTTGGCCCTGATGTCGGTGGGCGCGGCGTAGCCATGGGTGCCGGCCACGGCGATGTGTTCACCCACGGTGGGGCTGCTGTCGCGCACCACGCGGTCGATCGTGTAGTCGGTGCCGGCCATCACGCCGATCGCGCCGACCACGGTGCCGTTCTTGTAGAGCGGCAGCCCTCCCGGGTTCGCCGCGAAACCCAGCGGCGCGCGCTTGGGGCCCACCGAGCCGTGCACATCGGCCTGTCGGCTCACGTCAGAGCAGGTGATCTGGCTGAACTGCACGCCAAACAAGGGCCCCGCGGGAGTGCCCACCACGTCCGGGTTGAAGTGCTCCTGGATGATCTGCCCGGCGGTGCGTGTCGAAAACGCATTGCCTTCGGAGGAGAAGTAAGCCGCGGTCAGCGCCATCGAGATCGCCGCGTAGGCCGGCCCGGGCACACCCACGCCCCCGGTGCCGAGCGTGACCCCGTCCAGCCCCCCGGCGGCCGCCGAGGACTTGTTGACGCCGGTGCCGCCGTTGAGGGTGATGGACGGCGCCGCGCCACTCATGGCAAACACTGCCAGCACGTTGCCCACACGGTCGACCACCGCAATCGTCGCGGGCTGGCTGCGCGCCACCCCTTCTTGCACGGCCTGGCTGACGATGCGCTCCACGTCGGACGCCGTCAGATGGGCGGCCCTGGGCGCGCACGGGCCGTTGCAGCCGGTGACCGGCTTCGAGGAGCCGCCACCGCCACAGCCCGGAACCAGCGCAGACACCAGCGCCAGCCACAACAGCACCACCGTGGAACGTTTCATGGACTGGTCCTGGATGTTGATGTGACGCTCAGCTGGCCGTGCGGGTTTTTCGCGGGATCGAGCGCCGCGCCGTGAAAGCCATGGCAGGTGGCGCAATCCGACGTCACCTTGCCGGCCACTGGCTTGGCGCCCACATGGCAGTCGCGGCAGCTCTCGATGGCGGGCATGGCGACGTCCTTGGCGTCCTTGGAGCGGGCCACGTCGTGGCAGCGCGCGCAGTTCTCGCTGGCGTGGCTGGCGTGCGAGAACTGCGCTTGCGGCATCCACGACGACGACAGGTGCACCGGCGCCACCGCCCAGCCCGCCTCGCCGGCCTTGGGCGAGACCTCGTGGCAGGTCGAGCAGACCTGGCGCGTGTCGAACAGCTCGCGCAGCACCTGCTGGGCCTTGTGGTCGGCGATGGCCAAGGCGCGGCTGCGGTCTTCCGGCGTGAGCACCGCACCCGGGCGCATGCGCGGCAGGTCCTCGGGCGGGTGGACGCCCGGCGGCACGTCGCCCAGCACCAGCCGGGCGTAGAACTCGCGCAGCATCGTGGCGATCTCGGCATCCTGGCCGTGCACCACCTGGCGCGTCGTGACGCTCGGCTCGAAGGCGAGCGAGTGGCAGCGCTGACAGTGCTGCTCCATCGACACCGGCGCCATCAAGCGACCGCCCTCGGCGGGCTGGTGGCAGCTCGCGCAGTCGAGCACCGTGCGGCGGCCCTGCGCGTCGCGCACGCCGGTGGTTTCGCGTTTGCCATCGGGGTCGCGCACGCCGCCCGGATCGAGGTGCACTGCGTGATTGAATTTCAGCCGCGAGCGTTCGACCATCTCGGGCGGCATCGGCGTGGCCTGCCGCACCCGTCGCACCTCATGGGGGGTGGCGGCGTCGCTCAGCGAAATGCGGAACGCCGGGTGACCGCTCAGGAAGTCGGTGACGTTGGCCGAGGTGGCCTGCGCAGCCACGCGCTTGACGTCGCGGTGGCATTCGACGCACTGCTCTTGCGAACGGATCGCGGTGTGGGTGCCCTTGTGGTCCCGGTGGCAGTCGGCGCAGCGCGTGTCCTTGAAGGCCTGACCGAGCGCTCCGGTGAGCCGGCTTTTCGCGACGTGGTCGTGGATGTCCTTGTGGCAGGTCTGACAGGCCTCGTCGCGCACCTGCACGAACGGTGTCTGGTGACAGGCCCCGCAGTCTGCCGCGAAGATCTGGTGGCCCTGCGACAGCGGGCCGGGGTTCCAGGCCTCCTGCAGCCGCCCCGCCGCCGTGCGCAGCATCGACTCCGGCAGGCCCGGTTCTGCACCCACGAGGGGGCCGGCGGTGGCGGCCACCGATGCCGCGGGCTGCGCAGCGGTCACGCGGGCCTCGGCGGTGGCGGCCTGGGCGATGGCGTTTGCTGTCGACGAGGACAGCCGTGCGTAGCCCAGCAGGTCGGGCGCCACCGGCACCAGCAGGCACAGCAGCAGCATGCCCAGCAGTCCCAGGTACGAAAGCCGCCGCCGCGACTGCCGCGGCCCGCGCGACTCATCGGCGCGGATCTGCTCGCCACACACCGGTGACGATGGCTCCTCGAGGCTCACTGCCAGAGCCAGTGACAACCCCGCGGGCGCGGCCTCGACCCGCAGCCGGTACGGCCCGAGCTCGATGCAGTCGCCCACCACCAGCGGCGCCTGGGTGGTGGCTTGGCCGTTGACCTTGAGTGCCCCGCCCACCGCGGCGATCGAGGTGCCCGCGGGCGTGATGGTGATCAAGGCATGGTCGAGCGCCACGCGCGGATCCGCCAGCTGCAGCTCGCAGGCCAGGGCGCGTCCGACGCGCAGCACCTCACCGGCAATGCGCCGCTGGTCGCGCTGGGGCTGCCCGCGCGAGTTGACTCCGACCTGGATGACGAGGGTTTCCATGGCGCGCTCAGCCTGCCCTTACCAAAGGTAGAACACCGAAATGATGTGCGCCGTCAGCGCAGCCAGCAGCGCGAACGACACCGGGACATGCAGCACCAGCCAGCCGCGCAGCAAGGCGCGGTAGCGAAACGCGCGGCGAACCCGCTCGGTCATGGCGACCAGCCGTGTCATTTCCGAGACCAGCTGCTCGTTGCTCTTGACCTGGGCGCCGCTCAGCGTGGACCCCATGGCCAGCAGCGCGTCGCGCGCATCGCTCACCGGATCGCGCGCGGCGCCCAGCCGCCACAGCCGCAGGTGCTTGCCGCTGTCGGCCTGGCGAACGGCCTCGCCCGAGGCCTTCATGACCAGCGCGTTGAACTCGTCGGGCAGCTCCAGCGCGATGCGCCGGCACTTGCGGTCGAGCTCGCTCATCTTGACCAGCAGGGTTTCGAGCGTGTCGCCACCGAGATTGGCACTCACCCGCCCCGGGTACCGCAGGTAGGCGAACACCCCGAAAAAACCGCTCCCCACGACCAGCACCATCAACGCGTAGGCCAGCGTGTGAAGGTTCCAGCCGAACTCGAACGCGCAGTGCAGCGTGGCCACCACGATGAGGCTGGCGCCCAGGTAGACGTGCGCCGAGGTCCAGCCCTGAACGCTGCCGGCGCTCGAGGCGTAGCTGCGCTTGCGGATGCCCAGCAGCATCAGCCACACGATCAGCAGCGCGGCGATCGTGCCCAGCGTGTAGCCCAGCCAGGTGCCGCCGTAGGGCTTGGGGCCACCGGCCGGCGGCTCGAACCAGACATACGCGGCCATGGACGCCACGCACAGCAGCGCCGCGAGCTTGAGATACCGACCTTGCCTGAATTCGAGAATCGACTGGTGCTGGTGCATGGATGAAAGTCTGGGCCAAGCCGTCGATCGTCAGGGCGAGAGTGCCGCACCAATCAAGGCGGCGGGATGTTGCCACGACTTGCGCCGGTGTCAACCACGCGCCCGACGTCTGGCCTGCGCCGCAGCCTCGAATCCGGTGTCGTGGGGGCATACTTCGCAGCGGTCGACGGGCCGGTACCGTCGAAGCAAGAGATATGCCGTATCTCGCACGACCCTCAGCAACCAGTCACGGAAATATGGCGTCCCCGCACACACCCAGATCATCAGGCGTCAACCTGGCCAGCTTCCGTGTGATGGTTGTGGACGACAGCCGCATGCACCGCAAGGTCCTGGTGCGCGAGCTCAACTCCATGGGCATCGCCAACATCTCGGAGGCCCCGGACGGTCTGGCGGCGCTGGAGCAGTTGAAAAAAAGCGCCGTCGACCTGATGCTGCTGGACATGGAAATGCCCGAGCTCGACGGCTTGGGTGTGCTGGAGTTGCTGCAGTCCGGCGGCCACATGGATGCGTTGTCGGTGATCGTCATTTCGGGCGCGGAAGAACTCGGAAAAACCATACGCTGCATCGAGATCGGCGCGGAAGACTATCTGCCCAAGCCCTTCAACCCGGTCTTGTTCAAGGCGCGGATCTTTTCGTCATTCGAAAAAAAACGGCTGCGCGATCTGGAGCGAGAAAGGCTGGAATCTCTGCAAAGGGAAAAGCAGTTGCTCGAGGTCGAGCAGATGAAGACCGAAAAGCTGATGCTCAACATCCTCCCCCAGCCGATCGCCGAGCGGCTCAAGCGGGGCGAAAAGAACATCTCGGGGAGTTACCCCGACGCCAGCATTCTTTTCAGCGATCTGGTGGGGTTCACCAAGATGTCCTCGCAGATCTCGGCCACCGAACTGGTCAAGCTGCTCAACGACATCTTCACCCGCTTCGACAAGCGCGCTGACGCCATCGGCCTTGAAAAAATCAAGACCATCGGCGACGCCTACATGGCCGTGGGCGGCTTGCCCATCCCGCGGCCCGACCACGCCGAACTGTGCGCCGAGATGGCCCTGGGCATGTTCGAAGACCTGCGCCAATTCAACCGCGAAAACGGCACCGAGCTGAGCATGCGCGTGGGGATCAATTCAGGCCCGGTGGTGGCCGGCGTGATCGGCTTCACCAAGTTCTCGTACGACCTGTGGGGCAGCGCCGTCAACATCGCCAGCCGCATGGAATCGACGTCGCAGTCCGGCCGCGCTCAGGTCTCGCCCAGCACCCACGCCTTGCTGAGGAACACCTTCGTGATGGTCGACGCGGGGCGGGTCGAGTGCAAGGGCATCGGCCCGGTGTCCACCCATTTCCTGGTCGGGCGCAAGTAGCCGGTTCGCGGTGGCGCGAACCGCGCCCTCAACCGCTCACGCCGCTGTGAGCGAGCCCGGTGGCGGCATCACCGCCAACTCGCGCAACCGCTGGTGCGCCGCGTCATCCCACGCGACGGGCAACTGGTTCTTGGCTTGCAGATAGTGGTGGGTGAACACGTCCAGATAAGCCTCGAGCGTTTGTTCGGCCAGCCACTCACCCGCCAGGTTCAGGCACAGCGCGGCGACCTCGCTGGTGCAGAAGTGATCGTTGCGACGCGAACGGCGCAGCTTGTATTGCGAGATCTGGTCCGGGTTCAGGCTGAGCACCGGCAGGTGGTCGAGCCAGGGACTCTTGCGGAACATCTTGCGCGCTTCGGACCAGGTGCCGTCGAGCAAGATGAACAGCGGGCGCCGTGCCGCCACGCCATGGCCGGACTCCGGCGGCGCCACCGCGTGCACCACCCGTTCGGGCGCCGCGTAGTCCCGCGGAAACACCACATACGGCTGCCACTGCGGGTCGCCCAGCAGGGCCAGCAGCGCGGGGTCGGTTTCGGTGCGCGCCCAGCCGAAGGCAAAGGTGTCGGCCACGACGTCGGCAATCAGCCAGCCCGTGTTGCTGGGCTTGAGCGATTCGATGTCGGCCATCAGCAAACACACCGCCGAGCGCGTGGGCACCGACGGGCGCAAGCCGCACAGGCAGTGGCTGGGCAACAGCCGGCAGCCCGCACACCGCTCTTGCTTGAATCCCCCGCGGGCCATGAACGGTTTGGCGCTGCGCGCCAGACGGGCGGTGCGCAAGCGGGAGACGGCGTGGGGTGTGCTGGGTATGGTCATCTTCAGAAGTCTGTGGTCACCCTCGCGCCACCCAATCACCCGATTTGCCGCCATGTTTTTCCACCACCCGCGACCCGGCCCGCCCCAACGTCCGCCAATAAATATCGCAGTTTATTCGTATAAACCTGTGTAGCAAATTTAAGTGATTTACGTATAAACGCAAGTTCATCGACTGCCCGTCTCTGCCTTGTGCCGCCCCCGGATGGCAATCGCGCACCCGGCCCGACGCACTCGAAACTTGAAAACTGGCACGGCACGGGCAGCAATTTTCACTTGCAGGCGTCATCGATACACATCAAAAGCAGGGGAGCCATTCATGAAAAAAGACCAACATAAAAAATACAATAAGTATATTTTTGCGGTGCTCATCGGTATTTTTATGGCGGCCTCGCTTGCCTCTTGTGGCGATGGAGGCTCCACACCACCGCCGGCCGGCGATTTTAGTTCTGGTGTGGGGGGATTCTGAGATGAAGCCGCATTTGAAACTGTTTCTGACGGCGATTCTCGGTGCCATTGCCTTGCAGACGACCGGCAACCCGTCGGGTACTGCGGCCGATCAGACGGATACGCCATTCTCGGCAACCAATACCAATTGCACGGTTTTGAACGGCATCGTGGATGCACCCGCTGCGGGGCAAGATTGCAGTCTCCCGCCGGATACGCAGACCTTGACCCTCTACAAGTTTGCGTTGTGCAAGTCCAAGCCCGCTGCGCCAACCACAGATACTGTCGTGGATCTGACCGACTGCAGCTCGATCTATGACGGGGAGGGGCAGCTCGTGACCATCTCGAGTGCCGACCGCGCGCAGTCCACCCCACTGAGCGGGGCGACCAAACCGGACGATGGTGACTACAGTTATCTCTATGTGGAATTGAGTCCGACCCTGTCCATTCAAACCAAAGTCACTTTCAGCACGGTCGTGGGTGATTCAAACTCCACAACAAACGGATCGGTCTGTTGGACGATTCCGAATCAGGGCGGGACGCTTAACAACTGGAGCACCAATGCACAAGGATCGATGCCGCTTGTCACCCAGTGCGGCGTTGCCCCCGGCGATGCGCCCGGGGTGACCAGCATCACCTACAACAGTTTCAATGGAAACTCTTTCATCAATGCCGTGACAAATCTTCCCATCTCCGGCGGATGGCCGGTGGCCAACGGCGGCGCGGGCCATTTGAATTCACTGGACGCCTACCTGCTGGGCGCGGACAGCAAGCTGGCCAATCCTGATACTCCGGCCGTCAACCAGTTCAACAACGTCGCCCGGCTTGCTGGCGTCATGAAGCTGCCTGTGCCGGTGACCATTACCAGCGCAACCACCAACGTGGCACTGAGATACAACAACTCTCTGGGCACCCACATCGCAACCCAGACATCTTACTCAGGCTATGTGCCAGTGTCCAAGTTTGGATTGGGTCCGTTCGACATGACGGTCACGGCCACGACCGGGCCCGCGCCATAAAGGCCGTGAATTTGGCGCCGGCCCCAGGCAACGAACGGCCGCGCCCACCCGGCCACCGTGCAACCGGGCAGATGAGGCGGGCCTGAACCCTGAATGGACCGGGGTGGAAAACACCTCGATCCTCGCCGCCGCGCTGGTCGTGGCATCTTGCGGCGACGGGGGGTGTTGACGCGGCGGCGCGCGTTCAGGTGGCGTTTGCCACCTTTCAGGCTGCCGATGTGGCGGTGGGGCAAAACAGCCTGACGCCGTTCAACTCGGCAGATCCTGCGCCAGTGGGTACGTGAATCGCATGGGCGGCGCACCCGCCTTCGACTCGAGCGCAAGGGCCTGCTTTCCAGGCGATGGCGGCCACCGGGTCCATGTCAGCGTCCCGTGTGGGACGGCAGGCGGGCCATCGCTCTGGCGCCACCCCATCGCCTGACTTGCCGCCGTGCGTTGCCAGCACGCGCATTTCCCGGGCGCCGCACGCGGCCGAATCCTCGAGAGCTCAAAGACTTAAAAAAGTTCAATATGCCGCTGCTATTCGTTTACATTGGTTTACAAATTTTTATCAAATTTGTCTTCGGGTTCGCACCTGTCGGGCAGCACTCCGCGGTCGCCTGACGCCGAATCCGGCCTGGCGCACGGGGAGTGGCTGGCCAGGGCCAGCGGTGACATCAGCAGGGCCCGCGGCCCATCGATGCCCGCATCGCAGGCGTGGCGGGTCAAAGTTTTCAGCAACCGTTCGCCGGGCCATTTTGCAGCTCGCGGACGCGAGGGTTTTTCAAGGAGATCGCCCGTGAATTCGACTGTTCGATTGTTTTTGGCCTCCATGGCCGCGTCTGCCCTCCTGGGTTGCGGCGGCAGCGTCCAGTACTACGATCTCGCCGTCTCGGTCAGCGGACTTTCTAGCGGGGCGCTGGTCCTTAGAGATAAAAATGCAGGCAACCTCAGGCTGACTGTAAATACTCCTTATGCCACATTTCCGCATCAGCTCAGTGGTGGCGGAACCTACGCTGTGACAGTACTAACCCAACCGCCGGGACAAACCTGTACCGTGGACAATGGCAGCGGGATGATCAGGAGCAGTGAGCAAAAGGTCAGTGTTTCCTGCACCTCCCTTCTGGCCAACGCAGACGAATCGCTTTTGTACTCTTTCAGTCCATCGACTTACAGCGGCAATGATATTACCGCCAGTGGCGGTGGGGCCCAACCGGAAGCGGCCCTGTTGCAGGCGGACGATGGCGACTTTTACGGGACGACCCCCTATGGCGGCCAGAATGGAGTTGGGACCGTCTTCAAAATAACCGCCGCCGGCATCTATACTGAATTGCTTTCATTCACTGATGCTGAAATGGGCTCTCGGGGCGCATTGATTCAGGACGCGGACGGTAAGCTCTACGGCACCGGCTCAGGAGGTAATATGGGCTGCGGCAATATCTTCAAGCTGAGCACCGATGGAAGTAATTATTCGGTCCTCCACACATTTGCAGGTGGCAGCGATGACGGGTGTGAGCCACTGGCTGGGCTGATGCTGGCTCGCGATGGCAAGTTGTATGGCACAACCAGCCATGGCGGTCCAGCCAGCAATGAATATTTGACTGGCGCCGGAGTGGTATTCAAAATAAACACCGATGGGACTTCTTTTTCTGTATTGCACAAGTTTGAGGAATCTGGTGATGGAGAGTTGCCTAGCGCCGCACTGATTCAGGCCTCTGATGACTACTTGTACGGAACAACTCCCAAGGGCGGAGATGGTGATCACGGGACCGTCTTCAAAATAGCCACAGATGGCACAGGCTTTTCTACTGTCTATAAGTTCACTGAATATGAAACTGGCGTCGACGATTGTGAGGAATGCGGCTATGGACCGACGTCTGCCGTGATGCAAGCTGCTGATGGGAATTTGTACGGTACAACGAGGGACGGGGGATCTGGGCGCGGTGGCGTCGTGTTCAAAATAACCCTGGCAGGTGTTGAGTCCATCTTGTACGAATTTGCCGCTGGTTCGGAGCCCAAGGGCGGTTTGATACAGGCTGCCGATGGCAATTTGTATGGCACGACTTACCGTGGAGGGGCAGGCAATGGATCGTTGTTCAGCCTCACCACCGCCGGTGCCTATGCGCTGCTGCACAGTTTTACCGACTCGCCCGATGGAAAAGAGCCGGCTGCAGGGGTGACCCAGTCCGCCACCGATGGCCATTTGTATGGCACCACCCGCGAGGGCGGGGATCACGGGATGGGCGTGGTCTTCAAGTACTGAAAATATCGACCGTCCTGACGGAGGGGGCGCTGCCCCCTCCGCCTCGCCTGCCCATGCGGGCGGGCCGCCAGTGGCACGCGAATCGATGCGGCCCCTGCCTCACATCAGTCAGTCGCCTTCAGACGTTGGTGCGCACTCTGGCGCCACCCAGTCGCCTGACTTGCCGCCGTGCTTTGCCAGCACGCGCACGTTGCCCATGACCATGCCGCGGTCGGCGGCCTTGCACATGTCGTAGATGGTGAGCAGGCCGATCTGCAACCTCAATAAAAACAACGACTTACCAATTAGAAATCCGAAGCCTTGGCCCAATTCTCTTAGTTGAGTGGGACAGGATTGGGCCAAAGCGGCCCGGGCTGGATGGTTGCATGTCTTGCAGGTCTGGACAAGCGGAGTCCACAGAGAGCATGGGCCACCAAATCACCAGCACCGGCACGGTCAGCGCCTCACTGAACGTCAGCCCCAATCAAAACGCGGTTGATCCCGGCACTGAAAATCTCGGCAAGCCCCGACCCCACCGTACCCCCACCCCCCGATCTCTGTCGAACGCCCCCCGTTCGTATCGATCACGATTCGTCACAAGTACGGCAGGAATTTCTGGGTGTGTGTCTAACGTTGGACAGCTTGGATGCGGGCGCCGGTCGGCATCAACCCAGAGGGGGGGTACCCCATGCGTTTTCCAGCAGCGCCGACCTGAGAGACCCCCACCACCCCTAATTGCTGCGATGGGACCCGGATCGCCCCTACATACTGTTTTGCACAAACGGCCTAGCGGGGGCGGAGCAGCACCGAGAGAGCGGCAGCGGCGACAGTTGTGAACAATTCACCTAATTTTGGTCTGACGGGGTATCGCAGTGGTGCCGGGCTCTACTGCCGTTTTAAATCAGGACAGCCGGTAGAAAGCTTGTTACGGGAAGAGTGAAAAGGAAGCGCTAAAACCAAAAAAAGCCGGCAATCTAGGCCGGCTTTTGTGTATTTACATTGTGCGGGGTATTTCGCATTTCTGCTGCATCATCATATTTGTTAGGTGCACCTTTCGCCCCTCGGCAGCAGCGATCGCTTCATTAGAATTCATGTATGTTCCAATGATAGCTGGCCAAAATAGAAGCCGCGCCGTGTTGCCGCCTGTCACACCTTTCTCAGACTGCGCCTCCTTGTTGAATCGCTCGGCATCTGAGTATTCATTTTGTAGTTGAGCGCAGTTAAGACCCATGTCACCCGGCTTTACAGTTTGGACGACCGTAGGTGAAGCGCAGGCAGATAGGATGGTAACCAAAAAGATCGGAATAAAGAACGTTTTCATTTTTCCCCTTTAGTAAAAATTTTCTATTTTCTTAAAATCGCCGACTTTGAAATATCTTCTTCTGATATTTTTGGGGTCAAAAGCGCAGATTCTAATACTCCTTCAATCCCCGTCTTCTTATCGACCTGACGTAATGATGAGCGTGCCTTCCATATGCCCATACGAACTTCTTGCCAAACATAGTACTCCTGCCCCTCAGACAAGGTCAGAGGTAATTCTGAGGTGTTTTCTGCCTCTGATGCAATGACGTACATCCCAGATGAAAGATTAAGCCTGAAAAAAGTCTTCGCCCCCGTCTCACCTATGTCTTGCCCATTTACCCTGATAGGCATTCCTATAGCGGCACCGAAGTTCTCATTTCTATAAATAAAAAGTACAGCCTTATTATCGACTGGCACGAAAACCTTAGCTGCAGCATCCCTTTCGGCTGGCGCCCTGACTGGCGAAGCACAACCAACCACCGACAGAGCCATCAAAAAATAAAGAAGCCATGTAAGTTTTTTCATATTTTTCAGAAGGAAAATTTTTTTCATTGTAATCCCCACCACGATGCGAGTACGCGAAAAAAAATATTTGTGCTGGCGCATGATGGCTTTGTGCCGTGTCGCCGCTCAAATATTTCTGCGGCAGAGCCTATTTTCCGAGAGGAGGGCGAAAAATTCCCGCACAAAAAAATGACTAGAAGCTCAACGTAGAGCTGAAAGCAACGTCAGAGTGTTTGGTGCAAATGGGTCGTGTGGCGCTCGCCCGAAATAGCCAATCAGACCACCCTCACAAGCGGTAGCGCATCGGCCCCGTGAAGCCTTCGTCAATCATCTTCTGCCATATCGCCACGCGGTCCTTCTCAAGTCCACCAGCCCGGTTCAGAGCGCTTTGCGCTTCTTGTGGCTGGTCCAGTTCGCGGTGAAGTTCTGAGACCTCCAGCCAATCGACGGCACCCTCGGTAGCAAGCAATCCAAGAAGCGCAGTCATGTTGTCCCGCTGCGCCTCAGTTGGCTCGTAGGTCGGGAATGTGCTCTGGTCAGTCTCGCGATGTTGGCGGTACACCACCCGGTAGGGGTTGTTGAGTTGACGCCAGTGCCGACGCCGGAGGACTATCAACATGTCTTCGTCTGCGATGCCGGAGGCCAACAAGGCTCCAGTGTCGGCATCAGGCACGCGCTGCGCGGCCTCAGGGGGCGAGATGATTGAGTCTCTTGGAAGCGCCGCAATCTGATCGGCATTACGAATGAGGAAATAACACCCGCACACACAGCGCCTCACGCCGTCATCATTGGGGACCAGAGGCGCAAAGATGCGTCCATCAGTCCAGAATTCAGCCCCGCTGTAGTTCATCGAGGAGTAGTTGCGCTCGGCAAAGGTAGCACCGCAGCAGCGAGCGCGAAGGATGCGGCGTCCAGCGAAGCGAGTCATTGGCGGGGATTATGTTCGGGCCGACTGGATCAGCATCGCATGTCCGTAGCGCACATGCTGTCTGCAAAAACGTCGCTTCAACTTCATCCCCGAGAAAGTAGGTTTGCTACAAAACTTTGAACTTGCAAGAAATTTTTGGACAACATTTACCTTAATGAAGACGATCAAGCAAGAGTAGTTAAAGTTTTATTGGCTCAAAACCGCATAGATCCTGCTTGGTATTTCACTTGGTAGGCCTTGCGATAAAATATTAGAAGTAACGGGCATGCGTACATGAAAATACCCTCGGCAGCGAAGAGTTTCAAACAATTAAAAACAGTTTTTATCTTAGCAGTAATCTTGGTGAGTGGAATTTTCACATCCACCTGCGTACAGGCACGAAGATTTCCTCCGCCCATTAGTGAAGAAGAACGTGCAAGAAATCGTGAATTGGATCTTCGGCAAACCCCACTCAAGATTGGCCTAGATTGTTTGCCAAGCGGAATAATGACCAAGTTAAATTTGAAAACTTTAAATGAAGATCAAACGAAATATTTTTGGCTTGGACAGCGATACGCAGTAGAGCGCACCTACAGAGAGCAATTAGAGCAGAAACGACTTATGAGGATAAATCGGTAGGCTGACGATCAAATCGCTGCTATTGAAAGACGACGTGATGCTGAGTACTTGGCTGCAGCTGGAATTAAGCAATATAGATCAGTAGAATTGGAAAGATTAAACGCTCAGGCAGATGCGATGATGTCTGGAATCGATGCCGATATCTATCGTGCAAATAAGGGGTGGGCTGAGAAGTGCTATCGGTATACGGATCAGCGAAGTAAGTGATCATTATTTGGCTGGGCTTTAATCTTCGCGTCATAACTAAAGTATTATTGCGAAAATATGCCCAATGGACGGATGGTGAACTGCACCACGGTCGGCACGATGACCATTCCTTCTAACTAGCCCTTCGGCTTCGGCTTCGGCTGCGGCCCTCGCGTCCTCGGCCCGGTAATCATCCCCAGCACTCTGCCGAGTGTCTCTAGTTCAGCCAGCCTTGCCAAGCCCTCGCTGCGCTCCTTGCGGATGCTGCGCGTCTCCCGTCCGTGCACTAGATGCGCAGCAGCGACACGAGCTTTGCCCTCTGGTGTTCTAGGCCCTGTGGATTTGCCTCCGTGCTTGGTGCACTTGGTCTTGTCTCTGACAGCCGGGGCCCCGCACTGAACACCCGTGCGCTTTGACTTGGCTGAGCACTGTCGGCATCGAATGCGTCCACCGAGGGTGACGAGGGTTTCGGATTGCATGACGGGTTGCATTGGGTTGGAGCCTTTCTCTGTCGTTAAGATGAGAATTATTCTCATTAGACCTTGGGCGGTCCGAGTTTTACTGGAGGGGCTGTCTCTGACAAAACAGCTTGAACGATCCTCACGGCCTCCGTGAATAGCGGTGCGATGTACGAGCCACCGCAGCGCATGGCGGTGTATTCCTCACCGATGTCTTTTCTCAACCGCAACCGAACACGTTCGCAACCGACCAGCAGGTCCACTGCCGCCTTTCTTGCCTGACCGGCTAGCCGGTTCACAAGCTCTGGGCTGAGACCCTCGCGCCCCAGACCCTCCACGAGGGGTAAGACGTCGTTGCCAAGCGCGAACGCTAGGTCTTCGGGCCTTTGCTTGAGCCACTGCGCCATGTCCTTCGTGGTGCACAGCCATAACGAGCTTGCGGCCCGCCGCTTGTGTTTCACGGCGGCGATGGTCTGTAGTTCCGACAAGTGCTTGGCAAACTGTTGAGCGAACTCCTCAAGCTTGTGCCGACCAGTAGCTATTGGATGCGCGGATCTTCGTTGCTGGCCATCGTCAAAAGCAGCTTGGCAAACGTTGTGAATTGGTTTCATAGTGGCAGATGGTGGTGGTTGTCCCTGTGGCAGGGTAGGAAGGGTGGGATAAGTGGGTATTTCCGGTAACTTCTATATATAGAGAGTTTGTATATATATAAAGTTACCCCAAATCCCCTAACATCCTCCCCTTGTCACCCTCCCAAGGCTTCACAGTGACTCCGATGTAGTAAGCCTCACCGTTGCTTTTGCTGGTAGAAATCCCCCGCTCACACAACCGCTGTGTGAAGGTCTTCTTCGAGGAACACCTCAAGCCGTTCGACTCGCACCACAACTTCCACGCCAAGAACAAACTGCTCTGCAGAATCCGCTGTTGGGGATCACGTTCGGTTATTTCATTCAAGAATTCACCCAGCAAGTCGCTTTCGGTCCGGTAACTGGAGTGCTCTCCGCGGATCAATGGGCTGAGTTTCAATCTATCTTTCAGGTACTTGCCTGTGCCGTCCACGATCCACCGCAAGAT
Source organism: uncultured Burkholderiales bacterium (assembly GCA_903905475.1). Taxonomy (GTDB): domain Bacteria; phylum Pseudomonadota; class Gammaproteobacteria; order Burkholderiales; family Burkholderiaceae_C; genus PBB1. The sequence goes on from CAIVGK010000162.1 coordinate 20,483, forward strand.
GCCATCGCGCTCGGCCATGAGCTTGTCTTCGAGGCAAGGGTCTTTCTCCTCGTCAGTGAACTTGCGTCGAAACGGCAGGAGCACCAAGCGACGCCAGATCCCGTCATCCTCACCCTTCACGATGGGCTTGTGATTCGTCCGCATCCATGCGGTGAAAGTCGGCGTGTACTCGAACAGCTCTTGATAGAGAAACCGAGCAGCGATTGGCTCGCGGCCCGCCAGTAACTTGACCGTTTGCTCATCGAGTTGGTCACCTGCTTGGAACTCATTGATCGAGACGTAGCGAGCGCCCGCGATAGACGCAAGATCGTTCCTTGGTCCGTTGTCATCGGGGCGGCGTGCGGCCAGCATGGAGGACGGTGCAGTCCGCGAGTACCCGGCCAAGATGCGATGCACCACGTTGCTGAACACCGACTTGCCGTTACTCCCGTACCCGTAGCAAATCACCATGACCTCTTCGGTGACCAGTCCAGTCAAGGTGTAGCCGAGCAAGCGCTGAACGGACTCGATGGTGTCGGTGTCGCCCTCGAACACCTGATTCAAGAACTCCAACCAGCGTGGGCACTGGGCCAGCGAATCGAAATTGGCAGCACAAAAGCGAGTGATCAGCAGTTCAGGCTTGTTTGGAAGTAGCCGCCCCGTTCGCAGATCGACGACTCCGTTTTGAACGCCGAGAAGCATCGGGTCGGAATCGAGATCCCCCTCACCGACGCCCATTCCCGGCTCGGAAGTCGCCAGCGTCAGCATGGCTTTTAGCTTCGGCAAGTTGTGCGCTACCTTGGCTTCTTGCAGCAGCTGGTTGCCCGTTGTTTGGTCTGCGACCAACACCCTTGTTGCCGTTTTCAAAAGAGCCTCGCTGACTGCCTTGGCGCACTCCATTTCCTCGCCTCTGTCGCAAAGCTGCCATCGCTCATCCCTCCAAATCAACCACCGCTTGAGCGTGGTGATGTAGAGCAAAAGGCCACGCCACTGGTTGGCAAAGGCCCGCCCATTTCGGATGTCGCCGTGGCTGTCTGACAGAAGGGTGCTCACAGCATCACCGCCGTTTCGCCCTGACGCCTTCAGCGCCTTGCTGATAGTTCGCCCCTTCGAGTAGCGCCTCGCCTTATCCAGCACGGTTTCTTCATCGAGCGGATGTGCATAGTGCGCAGCGTTTGCGATCAGGCATTGGCGCTCAATCTCTTCTTGAGGTGCGCCATGACCGCGCAAATGACACGCGAAGCGAAGCATCATCGATTCCCTGCCATCGCCATCAATCAGCTTCTCGGCAGGCCAGCCATCCCACTTGTTAATGAGGTGGGTGAACATGCCTGCCGCAGTTGGCTTGGCGGTCGCAGTAGGCGCTGGCCCGCTCCCGCTCGCCTTGAGCGCCAGACTACCCACAGCTACGCTGGCGTCAGGACACCCGTCGCCCCACAGATGGTTTCCAGTCAGGGTTACCCATTTCGGCGAACCGCAGAAGATCTCGTCCTTGCCGCCGAGAGGGTTTGCGGCGCTTACCTGCTTGATCTTGTTTTCGCTCAGCACGAACATCCGTAGGCCCTTGCCGCTTGGGCTGACCTCGCAATACGGTTCGCCAAGATCGCGGCACACAGACTTCAACTCCGACAGTCGCTCGTTATCCGCGCTTAGATCCACATCGTCGAAGTCAAGCGCAACGACCCAACTGCCATCTGAGGTCTGCGCGGGAAGTACCAAGCCGATGCCTGAGTGCCCCTGCCGTCTAGCGGCTACAAGCGCTTCTTTGAATGAAGTCCATTGCACTGGAAATTGCCAGCCATCCCCTGCGCCGCTCTGGCCTTTGGGGTACTTGCTGAACTTGCCGGTAGCTCCAGCCTTGCCAGCAACCCAAGTGATCCATTGAGGGATGTCTTGCAGTATTTGAGGAGCGATGGAGGCTATGTCCGCAGCGGCGTGCGCCAGTGAAAATTGGGCCGCGTTCATGCTGGCCTACCTTTGGCTTCGGCCTGAACCGTTGCTGCCGATACCCCAAGAAGGCTTCGAATGCCAGCAACGGGCCACGCCAGTCGACCCATGACACGCTCGGGCCTTAAGCCGGTGGGGTAGCTCTCATGGCAGGCCCAGCCCCTAGCAGTTTGTGGTTTTCTGCCGAGGTGCCTGCACATCACCGCAGTTGAGACATGCGTGCGGGACTCAAGGTGAAGCGGCACGAAGTCGCGTGGCGCGACGGACTCCTCCTCTTTGTACGCGAGCGTTAAGGCGCTCGAGATTCTGCTTTTGGCGGGTGTATCTTGATTTCGCGGCTGTAAAAACTGTGCCATGTGGTTCTCCGGAACATGGATTGGTAGTGCCATATGCGCACGTAATACGCATATGAGCTGATAACCAATTTGTTCGCGTGACGACACTGCTGGGTAACAGTTTGATGTCTCTCCATCAGTCAATCAAGTCTTGCGACTTGATTCGCACCGCTGGGCTAGGCCCCAATCAATGGTATTTGCCTGCCTTGGAAACTACTGTATACCAATACTATTAACTCAACAAGGGCTGCGTCGAAAATATGCTAACCAACATCGATCGAATCCGTCGGTATCACGCGCAGGGCGTAGTCTCCACGGTCTTATCAAAGACCACACCAGCCTGTTCGAGTATCCAGTTCTCAATCGTCACGTGGTGGCGGCGCAGCAGTTCGAGGGGGCGGCGCTTGTAGTGCTTCTCAGCGGTAGAGCTGGGTTTGTGGCTCGACAGACCTGCTACCCCAGCTTCCGCGCCAAGTCCTGAACGCTCGGGTGGTAATAGCGTTGCAGCATCTTCAGGCTCTTGTGCCCAGACACCGCAGCCAACTCGATTAGGTTGGGCAACTTCTCGGCCATCGCTGTGATGGCGGTGTGCCGCAGGTCGTGGAACCGCAGGTCTTCAAGGTCGGCCCGAACAAGGGCGCGGCCAAACGCCGCGGCAACGGAAAAAAAGCTCATCGGGAACACACGTCCGTCAAGGCTTCTCGGCATCGCATTCAATGCAGCCACCGCTTGAGACGACAGCGGAACCAGTCGGCGATCCCCGTTCTTGGTGTCGTCCAGCACAGCAAGCCGATTGCGAAGATCAACGTTCGCCCAAGTCAGCGCCAGCAACTCTCCGCGCCGCATGGCGGTCTCAAGGGCTAGCGTCACCAACGGCAGCATCCACACACTGCGCCTTCCGATGGGTTTAAGGGCCTCCAGAAGCCGCTCACGCTCTTCCGGGGTGAGGACTCGGCTTCTGCCCTTGGGCGACTCTGGTCTGCGGACCAAGGCCACGGGGTTCACAACGTGAATTCCCCACTCGCGTCTGGCGTGATTGATGATGGCCGACAGGTAGGCCAGCTCACGAATGACGGTTCCGGCAGACACGCATTTAAGCCGCTCGTCTCGATACTTCGCGACCTTGCCCGAGGTCAGCGATGCCATGTTTGTGCGGCATAGCGAATTTCTCTGGATCGCCGCCAGCCGGATCAGGTCGTCCCGGGCGCTTTTCATGGTGGGTGTGACCTCACGCCTGTAGCGCTCAATCAAATCGCCCAGCGTGGTTTTATTGGCCTCCGTGGCACTTACAAACGTGCCCCGATCCATTTCGATCTCAAGCGAGCGCGCCCAGCGCTGTGCATCTGCATGGGTCAGGAAGCTGCGGCTTTGAACCGCAAACCCTTTGCGGCGCACCCGCGCTTGCCAGCGGTCGCCGTGGAACCTAATCGAAGCCATCTTCATTCCTTCAGTGGGACAGGAATGGGCCAGACCTCGAATTCACATCAGTCAGTCGCCTTCAGACGTTGGTGCGCACTCTGGCGCTACCCAGTCGCCTGACTTGCCGCCGTGCTTTGCCAGCACGCGCACGTTGCCCATGACCATGCCGCGGTCGGCGGCCTTGCACATGTCGTAGATGGTGAGCAGGCCGATCTGCACGGCGGTGAGCGCTTCCATCTCGACGCCGGTGCGGCCGTGGGTTTCGACCTGCACGGTGCACACCACGCGGCTGGCCTCGCGGTCGATGCTGAAGTCGACCGCCACGCGGGTGATGGGCAGCGGGTGGCACAGCGGGATCAACTCGGCCGTGCGCTTGGCCGCCTGGATGGCGGCGATGCGCGCCACGCCGAGCACGTCGCCCTTGGCCGCGTGGCCGGCTTCGATCAGCGCGAGCGTGGCGCCCCGCATGCGGATGTCGCCGCTGGCGCGGGCGATGCGGTGGGTTTCGGCCTTGGCCGACACGTCGACCATGTGCGCCTGGCCCGCACTGTCGAAGTGGCTGAGCGGCGAGTCGGTGCCGGGCGAGGCAGGGCGGTCTTGGGGAGCGGTCATGGCGGTGGGGACGCGCAGGTCCGGCGGCGGAAGTTGACTGGCATCATAGGCAGCGCCCCGGTCGATGCAGCATGTCGGGGGCAAGACGCTTGAACTTGGACGCGTGTCGGCAGTCACACCGTCCGTCCCTGCTGCGAAAGATTCCCCCTTGATGCGTTTTCCCGTTTCCCGGCCCGTCGTCCGTGGGCCGCTGGTCTGGCTGATCAGCGCGGCGCTGTGGGCTGGTGCGTTGTCGCCACCCGCGTACGCGCAGTCCAATTTGCCGTCGCTGGGCGACACCGCGTCCGAGGACTTCAACATCGGCACCGAGCGCCGCCTGGGCGACGCGATCATGCGCGAGATCCGGCGCGACCCCGACTACCTCGACGACCCGATCCTGCTCGAGTACCTGCAGTCGCTGTGGGTGCCGCTGGTGGCCGCCGCGCAGTCGCTGGGCGATCTGGACGACGACCTCAAGGAGCGCTTTGCCTATGAGCCCTTCCTGGTGCGTGACCGTTCCGTCAACGCCTTCGCGCTGCCGGGCGGCTTCGTGGGGGTGCACCTCGGGCTGATGGCGATCACGCAAACGCGCGACGAACTGGCTTCGGTGCTGGCGCACGAGATGACACACGTCAACCAGCGCCACATCGCGCGCGGCTTTGCCAACAGCAAGCGGCAAAGCCTCATCACCGCGGCGGCCATGATCATCGGCGTGCTGGCGGCCACGCGGTCCGGCGGTGCCGACGCGGCCAACGCCATGATCATGGGCGGCCAGGCCATGGGCATGCAGGGCCAGCTCAACTTCTCGCGCGACATGGAGCGCGAGGCCGACCGCATCGGCATGGCCATGATGAAGTCGGCGGGCTTCCAGCCGTCGGGCATGGCGGCGATGTTCGAGCGGCTGCAGCAGGCCTCGCGGCTCAACGACTACGGCGGCTTTCCGTACCTGCGCAGCCACCCGCTGACCACCGAGCGCATCGGCGAGGCGCGTGCGCGGCTGGGCACCGTGGGCATCGGCTCGCCGGCGGCGCTGCAAAGTTCGCCGGCCACCGCGCTCGAGCACAGCGCCGCGCTGGCGCGCGCCCGCGTGCTGATGGATCCGCGCTCCGATTCGCTGCGCCGCTGGCAGGCGCTCGACGGCGAAGGCTCCACTCCCAGCGCGACACGCGGCGAGCGCTTCGCCGACGACTACTCGAGTGCGCTGGCCTCGAGCCTGCTGCGCGACTGGGCGGGCGCCGACGCTTCGATCCGCAAGGCGATGAGCCTGGCCCGCGGCACGCCGCCGTGGCTGCCGGATGCTCGCGCCGAGCGGGTGGTTCGCCTGTTGCAGGTGCAGTCGCTGATCGGCCGCGGCGACGTGCTGCAAGCGCGTGCGGTGCTGTCGCCGCTGGCCCAGCCGGGCAACACCTCGCGAGCGGTGCTGTTGCTCAGCGCGCAGATCGCGCTGGTCAGCGGCCGCGCGGGCGATGGGGTCGCGGTGCAGCAAAG